>CAMDLJ010000023.1 GCA_945901665.1 Bordetella parapertussis
GCGCAAGCCGGTGTCCAAGCTCAAGCCCGGGCGCAACACCACGAACAAGGGCATGTAGCTGTCGCGGCCCAAATATTCCAAGTCGACCACCAAGGCGTCGAGCACCTCGGGCAAGGCCTCGACCGCGCGGTACAGCTCGCTGGTGCCCATTCGCAGGCCGTGGCGGTTGATGGTGGCGTCGCTGCGTCCGTAGATGATGCAGCGCCCCTCGGGTGTGATCTTGATCCAGTCGCCGTGTCGCCACACCGCGCCCGCGCTGGCGGGTGCATCGCCGCCCGTGGGGTGGCGGCCCAGGCCCTTGGGGTAGTGCTCAAAGTAACTGCCCAAGTAGCGCTGGTGGTCGGTGTCGCCCCAAAAAAACGGCGGCATGGCCGGCACCGGTTGGGTGACCACCAGCTCGCCGACTTGGTCGATGACCGCTTGGCCGTCTTCGTTCCAGGCTTGCACGCTCACGCCGAGCAAGCGGCATTGCATCTCGCCGGGCACCATGGGCAGCTCGCGGTGGGCACCCACAAAAGCACCCGCGTCGGTGCCGCCAGAGATGTTGCACCACCAAATATCGTTGGCTGGCAAGCCCGCTTGGGCGTAGACGCGGTGAAACTGTTCTGTGCCCCAAGTTTGCACCTCGGCCGACAGTGGTGAGCCGGTGGTGCCCAAGGCGCGCACCCGGTACAGGCCGGTGTGCTCGGCCAGGTTCAGCTCGGCTTTCATGCAGTTGTTGAAATACGCCGCCCCCGCGCCAAAAAAGGTGACGCCTTCTTGCGCCGCGTAGCGCCACAACACGCCCCAGTCGGGCTGGTCTTTAGAGCCGCCGGGGTTGCCGTCATAAATGACGCAGGTGGTGCCACTGAGCAAGCCGCTGAGTTGGGCATTCCACATCACCCAGCCGGTGGAGCTGAACCACATGAAGCGCTCGCCCCAAGAGTTGGGCTCGTAGCTGCAACCCACGTCGTACATCACGGTTTTGTGCGCCATGCCATTGAGCATGGTGCCGCCGTGGTCGTGCACCAAGGGCTTGGGCATGCCGGTGGTGCCGCTGGAGTACACAATCCACAAAGGGTGGTCAAACGGCAACCACAGGGGTTCAAAGGCGGCCACGGCGGCGTCATTGCGCCCCACGATGCCCGCCCAATCGGTGGCGCCTGGCAGGGGGTCGTCGGTGCCCAACACGCGGCACAGGATGGTGTGGCGCACGCTGGGCAGGGCGTCGCGCAGCTGCGAGAGCACGCTGATGCGCGGATGGTCTTTGCCGCCATAGGTGACGCCATCGCAACCGATCAGCACGGTGGGGGTGATTTGGGCAAACCGGTCGAGCACGGCGTTGGTGCCCATGTCGGGGGCGCACACGCTCCACACGCCGCCCACCGAGACCACGGCCAAAAACGCCACCATGGTTTGGGGGATGTTGGGCAGGTAGGCGGCCACCCGGTCGCCCGGCACCACGCCTTGGGCTTGCAGGTGCAGGGCCAGCGCGGCGGCTTGGCGGCGCAACTCGGGCCAAGACAGCTCTTGGCGCTGTCCGCGCTCGTTGGTGCCAATGATGGCGGGCATGCCCGCCGCATGGGCGGGCGCGACATGGCGCAACACCTGTTGCGCATAGTTCACTTGGGCACCAGGAAACCACTGCGCGCCCGGCATGGTGTTGCGCGCCAGCACGGCGCTGTGCGGCGTGGGGGACTGCACCGCCAGGTATTCCCACATGCTTTGCCAAAAAGCGTCGATCTCGGTGACCGACCATTGCCACAGGGCCTCGTAGGTGTCAAAGCGCAGGCCTTTGTGGCTGGCCAGCCAGTCTTGGTAAAGCCGAATTTGCGGCACATAGGGGGGTGTGGGTGGGTTCATGGCCCCAAGGTTATCAGCCCATGCCAGCGCGTGGCAATGGCTGGGCTGGTGGGGGCGGCTACCATCTGTGTCAAAGGTCTGAGGCGGGCAGTGTTTTGTCTGGTGGGCCATCACTTTTCACGGTAACCCTATGCGCATTTGGAAAAAACCCATTTCAGTGGACATCCTCACCGAGTCCCACCACCGCACCGCGCCCGAGCTATTGGGCATGGAGTTTGTCGAGGTCGGGGACGACTTCATTGTGGCCCGCATCCCGGTCGATGAGCGCACGCGCCAGCCCTATGGCTTGTTGCACGGCGGGGTGAGCGTGGTGTTGGCCGAAACCTTGGGCTCTTGTGGTGCCTACTATTCGTGCCCACCCGAGGACCGCGCGGTTGGGTTGGACATCAATGCCAACCACATCAAAGGCGTCAAGTCGGGTTGGGTGAGCGGTATCACCCGGGCGGTGCACATTGGGCGCAGCACCCAGGTGTGGCACATCGACATGCACAACGAGGCGGGGGAGTTGACCTGCGTGTCGCGCATCACCATGGCGATATTGGCGCCGCGCTGAGTCGGCCCTTTGTGTGCGGGTTCTCTGGCGGCGCAGGGCAGGTGCCGTGGCAGCGATCTGGGTTTGATGAGGTGGCGATCAAGTGGCGTTTTTCAGGCGCTCGCTTTTCCAGTACACATCGTCGCCGCCGTCCATGCGGTTGAGCACCCGCGCCAGCACGAACATCAGGTCACTCAGGCGGTTGAGGTACTGGCGCGGCGTGTCGTTCAGGGCTTCTTCGGCGCCCAGGGCCACCACGGCGCGTTCGGCGCGGCGCGCCACGGTGCGGCACACATGGGCCTGTGAGGCGGCGCGGTTGCCTGCGGGCAAGATGAACTCTTGCAGTTTGGGCAAGGCTTCGTTGTGGTCAGCCAAGGCATGGTCCAGGGCCAGCACGGCTTCGGCCTTGAGCAGCTCAAAGCCAGGGATGCTGAGCTCGCCACCCAGGTTGAAGAGTTGGTGCTGCACCTCGACCAGCAGTTCGCGCACGTTGGCGGGCACGGCTTCGCACAGCAGCACGCCAATGTGGCTGTTGAGCTCATCGACCTCGCCCATGGCGTGCACGCGCAAGCTGTTTTTGCTCACGCGGCGGTTGTCGCCCAAGCCGGTGGTGCCGTCGTCTCCGGTGCGGGTGGCGATTTGTGTGAGTCGGTTGCCCATGCGGTGTGTCCTGTGTGCGCCCAAAGCGCGCTGCCCTGGCTTTTGTTGAATGCGGCCTGTGAGGCCAGCCCATGCGGGCCGGGTTTTTGGACCCCGGACCAGGGGCGATTGTCCATGAAGCGCCCATGTGGTGGCTTGCCTAGAATGGCACCCACAGGAGACGCCCACCATGAATGCACCCACCACCGCCCAGCATCTGATCCCCCATGTTCAACAGCGCCCGGTGCCCGACGCCTTGGTGGCCCAGCTCAAAGCCCATTTTGGCGAGCGCTGCAGCACGGCCATGGCGGTGCGCGAACAACACGGGCGCGATGAGTCGGCGTTCACCACCGTGCCGCCGCCTGCTGTGGTGGTGTTTGCCGAATCCACCGCCGACGTCGCCCAAGTGGTGGCCTGGGCCCAAGCAGACCGTGTGCCGGTGATTCCGTTTGGTGTGGGCTCGTCGCTGGAGGGCCACTTGCTGGCGGTGCAAGGCGGCATCAGCATCGATGTGGGGCGCATGAACCGGGTGTTGTCGGTCAATGCCGAGGACCTGACGGTCACGGTGCAGCCAGGCGTGACGCGCAAGCAACTCAATGAAGAGATCAAAAGCACGGGCTTGTTTTTCCCGATCGACCCGGGTGCCGACGCCAGTTTGGGCGGCATGGCTGCCACCCGCGCCAGCGGCACCAATGCCGTGCGCTACGGCACCATGCGCGAAAACGTGTTGGGCCTGGAGGTGGTGACCGCCTCGGGCGAAGTGATTCGCACGGGCACCCGCGCCAAAAAATCATCCGCCGGTTATGACCTGACCCGCTTGATGGTCGGCAGCGAAGGTACCTTGGGCGTGATCACCGAAGTCACCTTGAAGCTGTACCCCTTGCCTGAGGCGGTGTCGGCGGCGACCTGTTCTTTCCCCAGCATCGAGGCGGCGGTGCGCACCACCATCCAGCTGATCCAAATCGGCGTGCCGATTGCCCGGGTGGAGTTGATTGATCAGCATTCGGTGCGCATGGTCAATGCCTACGCCAAACTGGGTTTGCGCGAAGAGCCGATGCTGCTCATGGAGTTCCATGGCACCCCCGCCAGCGTCAAAGAGCAGGCCGAGACGGTGCAAGCCATTGCCGACGAGTTTGGTGGCCAGGCCTTTGAGTGGGCGATGACGCCCGAAGAGCGCACCCGTTTGTGGGCGGCGCGCCACAACGCTTACTTTGCCGCGGTGCAAAGCCGCCCCGGGTGCCGCGCCATCAGCACCGATACCTGTGTGCCCATCAGCCGTTTGGCCGATTGTTTGCTGACCTCGGTGACCGAGGCCGATGCTTCAGGCATCCCCTACTTTTTGGTCGGCCATGTGGGTGACGGCAATTTCCACTTTGGCTATTTGATCGACCCCAATGACCCGCAAGAGCGGGCCACGGCCGAGGCCCTCAATCAGCAGTTGGTGGCGCGCGCCCTGAGCATGGAGGGCACCTGCAGTGGCGAGCACGGCATCGGCTTGCACAAGATGGACTTTTTGCTGGCCGAGGCGGGTGCACCGGCGGTGGACATGATGCGCACCATCAAGCGCGCGCTCGACCCCCACAACATCATGAACCCGGGCAAGATCTTTTTGATGTGATCAAGGGCCGCCATGGGCGGCGGCCAACAACAAGGCCTGGGACTCGCGCACCAATTGCTGCGGGTCAAAGGGTTTGAGCAGCAAGGCGTTGATGCCTGCGGCGCGAAAGTTGGCCAAGTCAACCGGGCTGACATCGGCGGTCAGACCCATCACCGGGGTGTTGCCCCGAGGCGCGGGCATGGCGCGCAGGGCCTGTGTGGTGTCGGCGCCGTTGAGCGCGGGCATCACCAAATCCATGAACACCAGATCAAAGTTTTCCGATTGCAGCGCTTGCAAGGCTTGCACCCCGTCACTGGTCTCCACCACGCTGCACCGAGGCCAAGCGCTTTTGAGCACTTGTGACACCAGCAGGCGATTGAGGCGGTGGTCGTCGACCACCAAAAACCGCCAAGCCTGATGGGTGAGCGACAACACCCCGGTGTGTGCCTCTGTGGTCGGGGGCGCGGGGCTGGCGGTCAGTGGCAAGGTGAACCAAAAGCGCGAACCCTGGCCCAGCTCGCTGTCAAATCCCATGCGGCCCCCCAGCAAATGAACCAGGCCTTGGCTGATGGCCAAGCCCAGCCCATGGCCACCGTATTGGCGTTGGATGTCTTGGCGCCCTTGGCTGAAGCGGTTGAACAACTGCGCTTGGTGTTCTGGGGCAATCCCAATGCCGCTGTCCTCCACCTCAAACAATATGCCGTCTGGGTGGTTTTGCGCACGCAAGCGCACATGGCCGTGTGTCGTGAACTTGATCGCGTTTCCCAGCAAATTGACCAACACCTGCATCAATCGGTGGCGGTCTCCGGCAACCCAGGCGGGCACGTCAGGTGCCACCTCCAGTGCATACGTGATCGACATGCTTTGCACCTTGGGTGCAAACAAATCAAACGCATGGCCAATGGTCTCGTGCAGGCCGTACACCTCTTTTTGGGTGCTCAGCCGGCCTGAGATGAACTGCGAGTAGTCCAACACATCGTTGATCACCGTCATCAAGTGATCGGCCGACTGGCGGGTGTGCTCCAACAGCTGTTTTGCCCGAGGCTTGTCTTCGCTGCGCGCCAGCAACAAACTGTTGAAGCCCAAGATGGCGTTCATGGGTGTGCGCAGCTCATGGCTGACGGCAGAGATGAAATGCTCGCGCAGGGTTTTGGTGTGCTCCAGCTCAATGCGTGTTTGCTCCAGCTCGCTTTGGCGATGCTGGCTTTCGGCCAGGCTCAGCCGGTGTTGGCGGTCGTACACATAGGGCACCATCAGCAAGGTCAAGCAGTTGATGCCGACGGTGGCAAAGGCATACAGGTGTTGTTGGGGGCTGTTCGCAGACATTTCCACGCCCACGCCGATCAAGGTCAAATACCCCATCAATGCGGTGCACAGGCCCGTCACGATCAGCCACACCAGGCCGCTGCGGGGTCCCATGACGTAGTAAGACATCACCGGAATGACCATCAGCCACAGCAGGCGCATGGAGTAAACCCCGCCCGATAGCCGGGCTGCGTTGAGCAGGTATATCAGGCTCAATAAGCACATCACGTGCAAAATCGTTTCCAGGGCCACGCCGCGGTAGAGCAACCACAGCAAACCCAGGATGAGTGCAGCAAACACGACTTGAAACGCCGACCCGTAGGGGTAGGGGTTAAAAAGTGAAAACGTCAACGACACAACCACCAGAAGCAGCATGCAAAAAACCACGAAGGGCAGCTTGCCTTGTTGTAACCGCTCGGGCAGGTACGCCGTGAAGCCGGTTACCAAATCTTGGGGCCATGGCCGCTTCATGCGCGGCCCCTGAGCATGGACAAGGCCATGGCGCGCGCGATGGTGCGAGCGAGTGCCTTGGGGTTGATGGGCTTGTGCAACACCATGTCCATGCCTGCGTCCAGGCAATGCTGCTCGTCCATGGGGTTGGTGTTGGCGGTCAATGCCACCACGGGCAGTGTTTGAATGGGCGCGGGCAGTTGGCGCAGCGCACGGGTCAGGGCCAGGCCATCCATGTCGGGCATCACCATGTCCACCAAGGCGAGATCAAAGTGCTGCGCTTGCAGCAAGGTCATGGCCTGTGCACCTGAACTGGCCTGGGTGATCTTGGCCTGTGGCCAAGCCGCTTGCAGTTGCACCTGGGTGATCATCAGGTTCATGGCGTTGTCATCGACCACCAAGACGGCAAAAACGCTGGTGCTGGGCAGCGCCAACTCAGGCAAGGCGTCGGTGGTCTGGGGCGTGGACAGGGGCCATTCAAACCAAAACAGCGCGCCATTACCGGGTTGGCTTTGCACGCCGATTTGACCCCCTTGCAACACCACCAAGCGCTCACACAGGCTCAGGCCCAGGCCAGTGCCGCCAAAGTCTTTGGTGGTTTGCAGGTCAGCTGACTCAAAGCGGTTGAAGATGTGCGCTTGCCGTTGCAAGGGAATGCCGCGACCGCTGTCTTGCACTTGAATCTGCAGGTGGTGGTTGATCAGCGCCAGGGCCACGCTGACCTCGCCTTGGTGGGTGAACTTGACCGCGTTGTCCACCAAATGGCGCAGCACTTGGCACAAGCGAGGGCCATCGACCCACACCTGCTGGGGCACATCTTTGGCAATGTCGAGGTTGAACGCCAGGCCCTTTTCCAGCGCCTTTTGTTGCAGCGGTGCCAGCGACTCTTTGAGCATGGGGCGCAGATCGCAAGCACTGGGAAAAAACACCATTTGCCCACTTTGCAATTGAGAGTAGTCCAAGATGTCGTTGACCACCAGCAGCAAATGCTCTGTGGAGCGGCGGATGTGGCCCACGGTTTCCAGTCCCTCGGGGTCTTGGGCGAACTCTTCTTGCAGCAGACCGTTCAACCCCAAGATGGCGTTCATGGGCGTGCGCAACTCGTGGCCCATGGCGGCGACAAACTCGTCTTTGTGGGCGCTGGCCAGGCGCATGTCTTCATGCGCCACGATCAGCGCTTGGTTGCGTTGTTCGCTTTCCTGGATTTGCTGTTCGGTGAGGCGGTCGTACAAGCGCACCATGAGCAGCAAGGATGCCGCTGCCATGATGTGGTTGAACACCGCGAACAGCACCGTGGCTTGGTTGACGGCCGTGGTTGTGGGGGGGCGCAACAGGCTGAGCCCAAAGACGCTGGCGATGAGGGCCAAAATCACCAGCAGATAGATGATGCCGCCGCGAGGCCCCAAAAAAAACAGGGCAGGCACGCTCAATATGCAATACCAAACCATGTTGCTTGATTGGATGCCGCCGGTTTGCAGCGCAAAGTGGCCCAGCATGGCCAACAGGATCATCAAACAAAAGTTCACCACGGCGTAGTAAAGCCGCTCGTATTTGGCCAAACTCAGCACCACCACAAATAGGGCTGCGACCACAAACAAGAGGTGTGCGTCGTAGCCTGGGTTGGGCAGCAAATTGAACACCACGGCATTGAGGCTGATCAGCACCGTGCCGACCGCCATCACCTGGCGTTGTTGTGCGCGCCGCTCATCGCCCACCCATTGGGGCCAAGACATCCAGGTGGGCCAGCGGATCATGGCGTCTGGGCAGCGCAGCTCAGCTGCGCAGTTTGTCGATCAAACCGTTGAGTGCGTCGAGTGAGCCAAATTGAATGGCCAACTCGCCCATTTCTTCCATCCGGCCGTGGCGCTTGACGCGTTTTTTGATGCGCACCTCGACCTCGGCCATGAGCAAGTCGGACAACTCCTCCTCCACCCGGCGCAGGTCGCGCGATTTTTCTTTTTTGGGCTTTTGCGTCACCAGGTTGAACTCGGCCCCGACTTTTTTCACCAGGCTTTCGGCCTCTCGCACCGACAGCTTTTTGGCGGTGATTTGGTTGGCGGTGGTGATTTGGCTGGCGCGGTCCAGCGCCAGCAAGGCGCGGGCATGGCCCATGTCGATGTCACCTGCCATCAGCATGTTTTGCACCGGCTCGGCCAAATTGAGCAGGCGCAACAGGTTGCTGGCCGCACTGCGAGAGCGGCCCACCGCCTGGGCCACCGCCTCGTGAGTTAGTCCGAACTCTTTGATCAGCCGTTGCAATGCCTGGGCTTCTTCCAGGGGGTTGAGGTCTTCGCGCTGGATGTTTTCAATCAGTGCCATGAGTGCGGCAGACTCATTGGGCACGTCGCGCACCAGCACGGGCACGCGTTCCAACCCGGCAATGTGAGCGGCCCGAAAGCGGCGCTCACCAGCAATGATTTCATACAAGGCTTGTGCTTCACCAGGGTGGTTGGGGTCTTGGCTGCTCGCGCCACTGGCGCGGCGCTGCGCTGCGTCAGCTGGGCTCAAGCGGCGCACCAAGATGGGCTGCATGATGCCTTGGCTTTTGATGCTCTCGGCCAGCTCATACAAGGCGCCCTCGTCCATGCGGCTGCGCGGTTGGTAAGTGCCGGCCACCAACTCGCTCAGGGCCAGCTCGTGGGGCAAGCCATCGGCGGCAGGGGCGGGGGACTCGCTGACGGTGGGGCCGAGCAAGTTTTCGAGGCCGCGGCCCAAGCCTTTGGGTTTTTTGGTTGCCATGGTGGTGGGTCGGGTTAGAGTTTGGGGGCGCGCTCAACGAGCTCGCGGGCGAATTCCAAAAAGGCTTGGCTGCCTTTGGCAGCGGGGTCAAAGACCACGCCGGGCATGCCGTAGCTGGGGGCTTCGGCCAGGCGCACATTGCGTGGGATCAGGGTGTTGAACACCTTGTCGCCAAAGTGGTTCTTGAGTTGCTCGCTCACCTGTTGCTGCAAGGTGATGCGCGGGTCAAACATCACGCGCAACAGGCCAATGATTTTCAAGTCGCGGTTCAGGTTGGCGTGCACTTGTTTGATGGTGTTGACCAAGTCGGTCAAGCCTTCCAGAGCAAAGTATTCGCACTGCATGGGCACGATGACACCATGGGCGCAGCACAAGCCGTTGAGGGTCAGCATGGACAAGGACGGCGGGCAGTCGATCAACACAAAATCGTATTCGGCATCCACGGCGGCCAAGGCTTGTTTGAGGCGGTATTCGCGCCGCTCTAAACCCACCAACTCCACTTCGGCGCCAGCGAGTTCGCGGCTCGCGCCCAGCACATCGTAGGTGGGCATTTTGTGCTGCGCGGGCTCGCTGCCCCAGCGGCTGGGGATGCGCGCCTCGGTGATGGTGGCGGTCTCGAGCAGCACGTCGTACACACTGAGCAAGAGCTTGCGCTTGTCCACGCCCGAGCTCATGGTGGCGTTGCCTTGGGGGTCCAGGTCGACCATCAACACCCGCTGGCCCACGGCGGCCAAACCGGCGGCCAAGTTGACGGTGGTGGTGGTTTTGCCCACCCCACCTTTTTGATTGGCAACACAGAAGATATGCGACATGGGTGGGTGCTTTGTGGTGAGTGGTTTTATTTGCTCAACGCCAGGCGCAGGCCAAAGGCAATCAGCAAGCCGCCAGCGGTTTTGTTCAGGGCTTGCGCCAGCCAAGGGCGCGCTTTGACGCGCTCGGCCAAGCGGTGGGCCAATAAGGACAAGCCAATGCCATACAGCGTGGCCAGCCCAGCGGCAGTCAAGGCCATGGCGGCAAAAGTGCTCAAGCTGGGTGCCACGGACGGGTCGATGAACAGCGGGAAAAACGCCATATAAAACACAATCGCCTTGGGGTTGAGCAGGGTGATGAAAAAAGACTGCCGAAAGTACGCCCCGATGGGGATGTCCACCACCGATGCTTGACCGGCCTTGGCCAAACACATCTTGGCCCCCAGCCATGCCAGATAAGCCGCCCCCATCCACTGGATAGCGGTGAACAAGGTGGGCGTGGTCAAAAGTACCGTGGCCACACCGGCCACGGCCAGCCAAATCAACACTTGGTCACCCACGAGGATGCCGGCCGTCGAGGCCAGGCCGCCGCGCACCCCACCCTTGGCGGTGCAGCTCAAAATGGCCAGGTTTCCGGGGCCTGGGATGAACAAAAAAACCAACACGGCCACCACATAGGCACCGTAATCTGCCACACCAAACATGCACACCTCTCCTTGCTGGGGCTGTGAGTGTAAAGCCTGGTTTGGTGGGCGTGTTCACTTTTGGGTGAAAAGGGGTGGCTTGGCGGCGCCTCACGGTTGGCAACCAGAGCCCATGGGCGCGGTGTGTGCTGTCGACCCGCCGCCCGGTGTTTCACATGAAACAAGCGCAGCGCAAGGCATTAACGGCTGAGAGCGGGGCGCATCCAGATCAGGCAGCGCTGAGCATCCAGCCCGGGCACTTGCAGTTGTTCCACATGAAACACAGCCACTTCAGTGCCCAGGGCGGACATCTCTTCGGTGGGTGCTTTGCCTTTGAGCGCAAGCCAGACGCCGCCCGGGGCCAGCGCTTTGGCCGAGCCGTGCACAAAATCGGCCAGCGAGGCAAAGGCGCGCGAACACACCAAGTCGTGGGGCGTGTCCAATTGTTCGATGCGCTGGTGCAGGCCGCGCAGGTGGGGCAGGCCCAGGCTGGCCGCCACTTGTTGCACAAAAGCCGCTTTCTTGGACACGGCATCTATGCAGGTCACCTGGATGTGGGGGCAGGCGATGGCAATCACCACCCCGGGCAAACCGGCGCCCGAGCCCACGTCCAGCAGGCGAAAGGACCGGGCAGGTGTGGTTGCCGAAGTTGCGGCGGGGCTTGCGCTTGTGGGCTCTCCAGGCCCAGGCCCAGGCTCAGGTGAAGGTGAAGGTGAAGGTGAAGGTGCTGGTGAAGGTGCTGGTGAAGTGCTGGTGCTGGTGCTGGTGCTGCCCCCTGCCAGGGCAGCGCGCTCGACAATGGGGTTGTGAGATGTGCCCAGGTGTCGCAGCAAGGCGGGGACCACGGCCAGGCTGTCGAGCAAGTGCAGCGTCACCATCTCCAAGGGGTCGCGCACAGCGGTGAGGTTGTAGACCTTGGACCACTTGTGCAGCAAAC
Organism: Bordetella parapertussis; assembly: GCA_945901665.1. The sequence goes on from CAMDLJ010000023.1 coordinate 11,474, forward strand.
CCAAGTAGGCCATCAAAGCATCGATCTGCGCGCCCGTGAGGGCCAGGCCCAGCTGCTGGCCGCCCGCCACCAAGGTGTTCCGCGCCATGGCTTGGGTGCTGTTGTCCCATGGGGTTTTCGCTACAAGCTCAGCCCCTGCAAGTGCGGGTGGTGGGGTGGATGCCTTGGGGCGAAGCCCAGGCGGTGTTGATTTTGGCAGGCCAGGCCTCAAGGGGTGGCCTCGACAGGCTCGGGTGCAAAACCGCTGAAGCGTCCCCGGCGCAGGTGGATGAGCAGCAAGGAGATGGCCGCCGGTGTCACGCCCGATATGCGCGAGGCTTGGCCCAGGGTTTCGGGCTTGTGGCGGTTGAGTTTTTGGCGCACTTCCATGCTCAGGGCGCTCACTTGGCCATAGTCCAGGTCAGCCGGCAAAGCCATGTTTTCATAATGCGCAGCGCGCCCCACCTCATCGCGCTGGCGGTCGATATAGCCTGCGTACTTGGCGGCGATCTCCACTTGCTCGACCACGGCCAACGCTGTTTCATGTGAAACACCGTCGCTGGCCAAGTCGGCGGCCAGCAGGGGGTTTTGATAGCGGCCGCCATCGAGGCCCATCAAGTCTTGGTAGCCCACGCCGGGGCGGCGCAGCAAATCGGCCAGGCTGTGTTCGTGCTCGATGGGTTTGCCCAAGACGCGCACCGCCTCCTCGGTGCTCAGGTTGCGCGGGTGCACCCACAGGCTGCGCAAGCGGGCGGCCTCTTGGGTCACGGCTTCGCGCTTGGCCTCAAAAGCGCGCCAGCGGTCGTCGTCGACCAAACCAAAGCGGCGCGCGGTTTCGGTCAGGCGCAAGTCGGCGTTGTCTTCGCGCAGTTGCAAGCGAAACTCGGCGCGGCTGGTGAACATGCGGTAGGGCTCGGTCACGCCCTTGGTGACCAAGTCGTCGGCCAGCACGCCCAAGTAGGCTTGGTCGCGGGCCGGCACCCAAGGGGCTTCGCCGCGGCATTGCAAGGCGGCATTGATGCCCGCGAACAGACCTTGGGCAGCGGCCTCTTCGTAGCCGGTGGTTCCATTGATTTGCCCCGCAAAAAACAGGCCTTGGATGGCGCGGGTTTCAAAGTGGCGATGCAGGCCACGCGGGTCGAAATAGTCGTACTCAATCGCATAGCCCGGGCGCAGGATGTGCGCGTTTTCCAAGCCAGGGATGGAGCGCACCAGTGCGTATTGGATGTCAAACGGCAGGCTGGTGCTGATGCCGTTGGGATAGACCTCGTGGGTGTCCAAGCCCTCGGGCTCTAAAAAAATCTGGTGGCTGGTTTTGTCGGCAAAGCGGTTGACCTTGTCTTCGACGCTGGGGCAGTAGCGCGGTCCCACGCCTTCGATTTGGCCGGTGAACATGGGGCTGCGGTCAAAGCCGCTGCGGATGATGGCGTGGGTGGCTTCGGTGGTGTGGGTGATCCAACACGGCACCTGGCGCGGGTGCATATCGGCGCGCCCCATGAAGCTGAACACCGGCACCGCGCCGGCCGTCACCCCTTTGTCGGCGGCCAGGTCGGTGCCCACCATGCCGTCGCCGGGTTGTTCTTGGCAGCGGCTGAAATCGATGCTGCGCCCATCCAAGCGCGGTGGTGTGCCTGTTTTCAACCGGCCTTGGGGCAGCTTGAGCTCTTTGAGTCGGGCCGACAAGCTCACCGCGGGAGGGTCGCCAGCGCGCCCGCCTGCATGGTTGTTCATGCCCACATGGATTTTGCCGTCCAAAAAGGTGCCGGCGGTCAAAACCACTGTGCGCGCTCTGAAGCGAATACCAACTTGCGTCACAGCCCCCACCACGCGGTCACCTTCGACCATCAAGTCGTCCACGGCTTGCTGAAAAAGCCATAAATTGGGCTGGTTTTCTAGGCGTTTTCGGATGGCGGCTTTGTACAAAACGCGGTCTGCCTGGGCCCGGGTGGCGCGCACGGCCGGGCCTTTGGAGCGGTTGAGGATGCGAAATTGGATGCCTGCCTCGTCGGTGGCCAAGGCCATGGCGCCGCCCATGGCGTCAATTTCCTTGACCAAATGCCCCTTGCCGATGCCGCCAATCGACGGGTTGCAGCTCATTTGTCCCAGGGTTTCGATGTTGTGCGACAGCAACAGCGTGGTGCAGCCCATGCGCGCCGCGGCCAAGGCGGCCTCGGTGCCGGCGTGGCCGCCGCCAACCACAATCACGTCAAAGGTTTGGGGATAAAGCATTTGGGGTGGGCGCCCAAGCGTTGAGCGCCGGGGCGATACAAAGGAGTCGGTGGGGTGCACAAACGCGCGCACAAGGCGGTGAACCGGCGGGTGCCAATTTTATACAGGCGCAGCCGAAACTGCAGCTTTTTTAAGCAGCGACCAAAACCTGCTGTTCTGCGCCCGAAAAAGCTTTCATCGTGATGCTGCCCGCTCACGGTCGCGGGAATATCCCCGGGTCAGGTGAGTGCCACGTCACCCAGGTTCGCAAGCCCAGCGGCATTTAGGGTAGATTGCAGCCTGCGCCGGAAACCCGGTGAACACAAGGATTTACCCGTGTACGCATTCAAATACCAACGCGCCGAATCGGTGGGCGCGGCCAACGCAGCCTTGAGCGCCGATGACTCGGCCAAGGTCTTGTCGGGTGGCATGACTTTGCTGCCATCGATGAAGCACCGCTTGGCCGCTCCAACGGCATTGATCGATGTCGCACGCTTGCCCGAAATGACCGGTGTGCGCCAAGAGGGAGACCACTGGTGGATCGGCGCGGCCACGCGCCACCAAGACGTGGCGGCCCATGTTGGTTTGCAACAAGCCGTGCCTGGGTTGGCCACGCTCGCTGGCCTGATTGGCGACCCGCAGGTGCGCGCGCGTGGCACCTTGGGCGGCTCATTGGCCAACAACGACCCCAGCGCAGACTACCCCGCAGCGGCCTTGGCCTTGCAAGCGCAAATCATCACCGATCGGCGCACCATTGAAGCGAGCGACTTTTTTCAGGGCATGTTTGCCACGGCTTTGCACAATGATGAAATCATCACGGGCGTGCGTTTTCGCACGCCGCAACGCTGCGCTTATGCCAAGTTCAAGCACCCGGCATCGGGCTACGCCATGGCCGGTGTGTTTGTGGCGCAGTACCCCGCTGCCACTGGCACAGCTTGGCGTGTTGCCGTCACGGGCGTGGCCCACGGGGTGTTTCGTTGGTCAGATGCCGAGTTGGCATTGGCCCAAAACACCACCGTGCCGCCATTGGTGCGCGATGACATGATCGATGACGTGCACGCCCCGGCCGCTTACCGCGCCCATTTGGCGGGCATCATGTTGGCGCAAGCGCGCCAAGCTTGGGCGAACACGTGAAGCACCAGCCTGAGCGCCGGCACAAGCTGCGCGCTGTCAATGCGCGGCGCAAGCCAGAAAGCCTGCGCCAAACGCTGCGCACGCGATGACCAAAACGGACTTCTATAAACCTACCCTGGGCAACCACACATCCGCATGAAACTCAACCTCACTTTGAACGGCACACCCCGAAGCGCTGATGTGCCCGAGCGCACCTTGTTGGCCGACTTGCTGCGCGACACCTTTGGCATGACCGGCACCCATGTGGGTTGCGACACCACGCAATGCGGTTGTTGCACCGTGCATGTGGACGGGCAAGCGGTCAAGTCGTGCACCATGCTGGCCGTGCAAGCCGACGGCTGCACGGTGACCACCATCGAAGGTTTAGGGGCCAATGGTTTGCACCCTGTGCAACAAGCGTTTTCGCAGTGCCATGGTTTGCAATGCGGTTTTTGCACCCCTGGCATGGTGATGGCCTCGGTGGACTTGTTGCGCCGCAATCCCAAGCCCACACCAGAGGAAATTGCCGAAGGTTTGTCGGGCAATTTGTGCCGCTGCACCGGCTATGTGAACATCATCCGCGCAGTGCAACAAGCCAGCCAAGTGATGCAAGGAGACAAGCCATGAACGCACCGCTGTCCAGCGCCTTG
>CAMDLJ010000024.1 GCA_945901665.1 Bordetella parapertussis
CTCATGGTGGCCGTGCCCACCAAGTTCACGCCCACCATGGCCTGCCACTCAACGGGGGTGGCATCGGCCAACGCCGAATAGTTGCGCATGGCCGCGTTGTTGACCAGCACATCCAAGCCACCCAGGGCCTGGACGGCACCCAGCACCGCGGCCTGTGCTTGTGCCTCGAGGGCAATATCGGCCTGCGCTGTGTACACACTGGCCTGGGGAAATTCGGACTGGAGTTTGGCCAAGGTGTCTTGCAAGGCCTGGGGGTTGGCGTCGAGCAAACACACCCGCGCGCCCTGGGCGCAAAACAAGCGGGCGGTAGCGGCTCCAATGCCGGCTCCCGCGCCGGTGATCACGGCAGCCTTGTTTTTCAAGCGGTCCATGAACCGCTGCGTCGATGCGCGCCTCGCGATGACCAAGTTTTGCAGGCCTCAGGCCAAACCCGTGGCCGCACCACAGGGCCAGCGGTGCTCACAAGGTATAGACCGGTTTGGTCAAGTCGTTGGCCAAATGCTCCTTGGCCCATGTCACCGGATCTTGGGCTTTGTCCAGCAACACGCCAGCGGCGCGCACCCGATGGGCCACGGCATTCAGCGCGGGCGGCGTGGCACCTTTGCCCAAATCGATAGCCGCTTCATAGAGCATGCGCCGGGCCATCACAATGCCGCGGTCGGTGGGCAATATCTTTTCTTCGGCATGGTTTTGGATCGGCCCCATGCTCTCTTGCAAAGAGTAGTCTTGCGCGGCAATGCCGGCCACGCCACTGTACAAACGCCGCTCTTTTTGGGCTTTGCGATCCATCAGGTAATCGTTGTCTGAATTGGCCTTGGGAATAAAGCTGCCGGGGGCTTCGTATTCGTTGTGAATGCCACGGCCTGCATGCATGTGGTGCAACTCCTCTTCTCCCAGCGGGGCTTCAGGCCGGTAGTTGATGCTCCAGGCCCAGCAATTGTGGTCATCGATGGGTACCCACACATGGCCGCCCAGGGAGTGGTCACCAAAGGGTGGGATCAAGGTGTACCACGGGAACAACCACTGGGTGATGCGCCAGTAGTAGCTGTCGGGCTCACCCATACGGCGGCCCAACAAGGTCATGCCAAATTCGGTTTTTTCGATGTTGAATACCACATTGCCATCGGCCTTGATGTAGTCCAAGGCTTTGACACCCCGGTGCATGGGGTCGGTGGTCACGTCCATGCTGTGCACGTAGGACACATGGGCGGTGTCGATGCCACCCTCCATGGCTTGCAGGTAATTGGACCGCTGCCAACGCTTGGACACAAACACATGGCTGGGCGGCAGCGTGCACCACTCCACCTCTGGCTCAGCGGGTTGATGCTCAGCCGGCCCCATATAAGCCCACACCACGCCCCCCCGCTCAATGCAAGGGTAGCCCACGATCTTCATCTTCTCGCACATCTGCGGCGCAGAGGGCACATCCACGCAGTTGCCCAGGCGGTCAAATTTGACGCCGTGATAAGAGCAGCGAATGCCTTTTTCTTCGTTGCGGCCAAAAAACAACGACACGCCACGGTGCGAGCAAAACTCGCTGATCAAACCGGGCAAGCCATCAGAGTCGCGGAAGGCCAGCAATTTTTCACCCATGATTTGCACCCGCACCTGTGGGCCATCGGCTTCAGCGATTTCGCTGGACATCACCACCGGCACCCAATAGCGGCGCATCAAATTGCCCATGGGCGTGCCAGCGCCAGTCTGGGTCAAGGTTTGGGACATTTCGGGACTCATGCAAACTCCTCAAAAACAAAAAGGGGCCCATGCTGGGCATCGGGCGGTATTGTCTGCGCATCCAGCCAAGGGCCTGGATGCCGGGTGCAAAAACCTCAGTCGGCCTTGGCCCCGGTGGCCTTGATCACCTTGCCCCAGCGTGGGATTTCGGTGGCGATCCAGGCTGCAAACTGATCCGGGTTGGAGGCAATGACCTCGAACTCCATGTCTTCCAGCTTTTGCCGGATCTCGGGGGACTGCAAAATTTTCACCAACTCCCGGTGGTAGCGCTCGATGATGGGCTTGGGGGTGCCGCCTGTGGTCAGCAAGCCAATCCAAGACGTGGCCTCAAAGTCTTTGTAGCCGGCTTCGATCAAGGTGGGCACCTGGGGCGTGCTTTTAAACCGCTTGGTCCCACTGACCCCCAGCAAGCGAAGCCGACCGTCTTTGGCAAACTGTTGCACATTACCGGGCACAAAAAAAGCCACTTGGATATTGCCTGCAATCAAGTCGGTCACTGCTGGGGCAGCACCCTTGTAGGGCACATGGGTGATTTGCACACCAGCGGCCATTTTGAGCATTTCCATTGTCAGGTGTGAGGCGCTTCCCACCGCCACCGAGCCGTAAGAAAACTTGGCTGGGTTGGCCCGCGCTTGGGTCACCAGGTCTTGCACCGACTGCAAACCCGACCCGGGGTGGGCCACCAAATACTGGGGCGATTTGACCGCCAAAGTGATGGGCGCCAAGTCTTTCACCGGGTCGTAGGGCATCTTGTCAAACAAGGACACATTGATGGCCATGGGGCCGTTATAGCCAATCAACAAGGTGTGTCCATCGGGCGCTGCCTTGGCCACCATGTCGGCACCCAAATTGCCACCGGCGCCCGGTTTGTTCTCGACCAGCACCGGTTGCCCCAGCACCTCAGACAGCTTGGGCGCCAGCAAGCGCGCCAGCACGTCATTGGTGCTGCCCACAATGGGAACGATGATGCGCACCGGCTTTGTGGGTGCCCACTCTGGCGTTTGCGCATGGACTGCAAAGCTGATGGCTCCGAGCACGACTGTGGCTGAAGCGCAGCGACGCAAGCTGGTTTGGATCAATTTGAAGAGCGGCAATCCATTCATGGCGGACTTTCTGGTGTTGTCAAAGAAACAAAGGGGGCTCAGCGGCCAATGTACTTACTTTAAAGCTTCAGGCCACGCTGATCGATTCGATCAGGACCCCCTGAGCACCAGCCACAGCGCCAAGCCCATGCTGGCCAACAGGGTCAGCCCCAGTCCCCATCCCAACAACCGCAACCGCGATTGCATGCGATCGACCACCCCCATCAGGCTGGCATTTTGTTCGGCCAGATCGGCCATGGTTTGGGCCATTTGCTGTTGGGTTTGGCGCAGTTGCTCAGATTGCACTTGCAGTGCCAGGCAGCGATTTTTCAATTCACCCAGGCTGGGGACCTCACCGGTCTCGGCGCTGGGTGCGGCAGCGTTGGCTTCGGCCACCGTCGCGCCCGGTCGGTGTTTGTCGATCAAGCCGCGTGCCTTTTCCAACACCTGGGGGGCGTGCTCCATCACCTTGCCCCAAGGCACCACCTTGAGGGCTGCCATCCATGAAATCGCCATTGTTTGTGCTCCATCTAGACCCCCACTTTGGCTGGGTCAAGCCAGAGCTTAACCCCAGCGCCATAACCCTGGGGCGCAACGGTCAGGCGGCTAATATGCAGGCCACCCCCTTGACCAGGCCAGACCCATGATGAACCCATCACCCTTGCAAGCCGTCGAGCAGTTCTACGACTTCCATCCCATCAGCGCCGAGCAAATTTTCAGTGCGGTGGCAGCGCGTCACATTGCGCGCGAAGACATCACGCAAGCCGTGCTGAGCGCGCATGACCAAGACCATTACGGCGGCACCGATGCGGTGGACCGCTTGATGGTTCAAGCGGCCATCACCGCCGATGACCATGTGCTCGATGTGTGCGCCGGCATGGGCGGGCCTGCCCGCTACATCGCTTGGAAAACGGGTTGCAAAGTAACCGGGTTGGATTTGACCGCCTCACGGGTGGCCGGTGCCCAAGCCTTGACCGAAGCCGCCCGATTGGGCGCGCAGGTCGATTTTGTGCACGGCAATGCGCTAGAAATGCCCTTTGATCCCGCGCAGTTCACTTGCATCATCAGCCAAGAGGCGTTTGCCCACATCCCTCACAAACGCCAGCTGATTGGCCAATGTGAACGCGCCTTAAAGCCTGGGGGCTGCATGGTTTTTTCAGACATCATGAGCCACCAAACCCTGTCCTCGCCAGACGCTCAACAGTTGTACGACGGCATGCGTTTTTCAGAAATCGCTACCTTGGCCGATTACCAGCATTGGTTTGCGGACGTGGGCATGCGGTGGGTGCGCGCCATCGATCTGAGCGCGGAGTGGACGCGCATTTTGGTCGACCGCCACGCCATGTACCGGTCTTTGGAATCCCAAACCGTGGCGCGCTTGGGGCGAGATCATTTTGACCGCTACGACCAAGCCTACGACCATTTTGTCGGCCTGTACCGAAGTGGCGTGCTGTCTGGTGCCTTGGTGCTGGCCAGCAAAAGCTGAGCGCCCACGACACACATGCGCACCCGCCACCATGTGTATGTGATCGAGTTGGACCCCGCTGTGTGGCGCGAACCCAAATTCCGCCGCGCCAACCCCGACTACGTGGCACAACCGGGCAAACCATGTGTGTACGTGGGCATGACCGGCCTGGACCCCGACACCCGCTTTGACCAACACAAGGCCAACATCAAATCCAACCGTTTTGCCCACCAATACGGCTTGCAGTTGCTGCCCGCCATTTACCAAGCCCTGAACCCCATGCCTTATGCCGATGCGCAATTCATGGAGGTCGATCTGGCCATCCGCTTGCGTGAAGCTGGCTTTGGGGTGTGGCAAGCCTGATGCCTGTGGGGCTGTGCATGCCAGAATGACGCCGTAACTGTCCTGCGCCACATGCGCTGCCCCCCATGGCGAGCCAGTCACACCCTTTTGAAAGACCAACATGCGCATGCTTTGCACCCTCACCGCCTTGGCCCTGTCTTGCGCCTGCGCCTGGGCCCAAACCTATCCCAGCAAGCCGATCCGCTGGGTGGTGCCCAGCACGCCCGGCGACGGCTCAGATGTCACTGGCCGATTGCTGGCCGACAAGATTGCGCGCGAACTGGGCCAAGCGGTGGTCATCGACAACAAGCCCGGCGCGGGCGGCGTGCTGGGGTCTGACACGGTGGCCAAATCGCCCGCCGACGGCTACACCATGATTGTGGGCAATGCAGGTTCGCACGGCGTCAATGCCGGCATCTACAGCAAGTTGCCCTATGACGTGGTCAAAGATTTTGTCCCCGTGGCGCTGATTTGCACCACCCCCAATGTGATGGTGGTCAGCCCCAACACCAAGGCCAAAACCGTGGCCGAGTTCATCGCCCTGGCCAAGGCCAACCCAGGCAAGTTCAACTATGCCTCCGGTGGGGTGGGCAGCTCGGCCCATTTATCGGCCGAGCTGTTCAAAAGCCTGACTGGCACCGACATCACCCACATCCCCTACAAAGGCTCGTCACCAGCGGTGGCCGCTTTATTGGCTGACGAATCCCAATTGATGATTGGCAATTTGCCACCGTGGTCTGCACAGATCAAGGCCGGCAAGGTGCAAGCCCTGGCCGTGACCACGGCCAAACGCCACCCCAGCCTGCCCGATGTGCCTGCCTTGGCTGAGAGCCTGCCCGGGTTTGAAACCGTGGCCTGGTTTGGGGTGCTCGCGCCGGCCGCTACGCCCAAGAGCGTGGTCGAGCGCATGAACGCTGTCATCAACCAAGCACTGGATCAAGCCGATGTGAAAGCACGCCTGGCCACTCTGGCTTGCGACCCTGCGCCTGGCACACCCGAGGCTTTTGCGCAACGGGTGAATGCCGATGTGGCGCGCTGGAAAAAGCTCGCCAGTGAACGCAATATCCGCGCCGATTGAGCCCCAACCGGGCCACCATTCTTTTGAACACACCAGGAACACACCATGCGCGCAGTCGGTTTTTTTGAATTTGGCGGCCCCGATGTTTTACAACTCCTCGATCTGCCCGAGACCCAACCAGGGCCGGGCCAAGTGCGGGTGCGCGTGCATGCCGCCACCGTGAACCCAACCGATACCTTGTTGCGCAATGGCTCTCGCGCACAGTCTTTGCACGATGTCGCGCCGCCCCATGTGCCGGGCATGGATGTCGCGGGCGTGATCGATGCCATCGGCCCCAACACCTCAACCGACCTGGTCCTGGGCGACTCGGTCATGGCCATGGTGAACAACCGAGGCAGCCACGGGGGATACCGTGAAAGCATTGTGCTGTCGGCCGATTCAGTGGTGCACATCCCTGATGGGGTCTCGTTGGTGGAAGCCGCCACACTGCCCATGAATGGGCTCACGGCCAAACAGACACTGGACCAATTGGCCTTGAAACCCGGGCAGACTTTGGCAGTCACCGGAGCCGCCGGTTGTTATGGGGGCTATGTGATTCAACTGGCCAAGCAAGCGGGCCTGCGCGTCATTGCAGACGCCTCAGCGGCCGATGAGGCCTTGGTGCGCTCCTTCGGGGCAGATACTGTGGTGCCGCGTGGCCAAGACATCGCGGGACAAATCCGCAAGGTCGTGCCCAACGGGGTCGATGGGCTCGCCGATGGGTCTTACCAAAGTGAGTTGTCCATCGGCGCGGTGCGCGATGGCGGCGGGTTTGCCACGGTGCGTGGCTGGTCCATGGAACAACGCGGCATTGTGTGCCATGCCACTTGGGTGCGGCAATACGACCACCGCGCCGATTTATTGCGCCAATTGCGCCAAGACGTCCAGGCGGGTGTGATCACTCTGCGCGTCGCCGCCACCTATGCCCCTGCGCAAGCCGCCGAGGCGCATCGCCGGCTTGAGGCCGGTGGCACGCGCGGGCGCTTGGTGATCGTTTTTTAAACCGCAGCAGCCCTCACCCACCCGCTTCAGTCCAAAGTCAATGGGGCCCGCCATTGCTGGAGCGCCCATTGGCGTTGGCGCTCGCGGGCCTTGCTTTTTTTATCTTCGCTGGTGTGGGCGTGGCAGCTGGGGCAGCTCACGCCCAGCTCAAACAAGTCGGAGCTTTGGTCTTGCTCGCTCAAGGGTTCACGGCAACTGCGGCACAAACCCAGCCCGCCAGGCTGCAAGCCATGGCCCACCGACACGCGCTCATCAAAAACAAAACACTGCCCCAGCCAGCGGCTTTGTTCGGCCGGGATTTGCGCCAAATACTGAAGGATGCCACCTTGCAAATGGAACACCTCACCAAAGCCCATCTGGCGCAGCAAGGCGGTGGATTTTTCACAGCGGATACCACCCGTGCAAAACATCGCCACTTTGGGTTTTGAGCCATCCTTGGCTTGCACAGCGGGCGACCGCGACAACCAATCAGGCAATTGGGAAAAGTTGTCGATGTGGGGGTTGATGGCCCCCTCAAACGTACCCAGCGCCACCTCATATGCGTTGCGGGCATCGATGAGCACCACAGCCGGGTCGGCGATCAAGGCGTTCCAATCCTGGGGGGCCACATAGGTCCCCGCCATCAGTGCCGGGTCCACACCCGGCACACCCATGGTGACAATTTCTTTTTTCAAGCGCACCTTCATGCGGTGGTGGGGGGCGTGCTCAGCCCAAGATATTTTCGGTACCAAGTCGGCCAAGCGCGGGTCTTGCCGCAGGTGGTTCAGCACCGCTTGCACACCAGCAGCGGCACCCGACAAGCCCCCATTGATACCCTCTGGGGCCAGCAGCACCAAGCCTTTGACGCAGTGGTCCTGGCACATGGCCTGCAATGGCGCTTGCAATTGGGCATGGTCGGGCAAGCCCACAAACTTGTAAAACGATGCGGTGTAAAACTGAGGGCGGTTGTGAGCGGGTGATGTGTCCATGTCTTGCACGCTATGCCAACAACCCAGCCACCGCACAACGCGCAGCGGCCAAATCCCAACCGGCCCATCCACAGTTTTTAAAAAACACGGTTTGACCCGATACCGGCCCCAAGGTTTGGCCTGCGCAGTGGTTCACCACATCGCCCAAGGTGGGTAAAGCCGCCACATTCACCCCGGCCTGCAACAAATCGCCAGCTTCATGGTCGGCGTCGCGGGTATCGACCACCAGGCGCGCATCCTGCGCCAACGCTTGGCACACGGGTATGGACCATTCGGCCATTTGGGGGGTGAATGCGCCCACCGCCGAAACAAAAGCGCCCGGGGCAGGTGCGGCGGTCATCACCACCTCCAAAGCGGGTGTGGTGGTCATCACCCAGGCACAGTCCAACACCACTTTGTTGGGGTCGGATACCTGCTGCGCTTGCATTCCCAAGCTGTGCGCGTGCTGCACCAAGGCGTGCGCGCTGGCTTCGCTGCGCGAATGCACAAACACCTCGTGCACCCCCATCCCCGTGTGAAAAGCCTCCAAATGGGCGCGGCCTTGATCACCCGCCCCCACAATGAGCATGGGGCCCCGCAAACCCGGGGTCAGCTTTTGGGCCGCCAGCAACGACACGGCAGCGGTTCGGCGCGCCGTCACCGTCGGGCCGTCCAGGACAGCAATGCGTTGGCCCGACTGAATGTCAAACACCAATATATCGCCTTGCACAGGGGGCAGACCCCGCTGTCGGTTGCTGGGCAACACCGTGATGATTTTGGTGATGGCGATGCGCGCATCGTGCGCGGGCATCACGAACAAGCTGTTGCCCTGGCCCACGGGCAGCACCATGCGCGGCGGCACCTCCACGCTGGGGTCGCGCAAAACAGCTTCGATGGCCGAGGCCAGCGCCGGAAAAGGCAAGGCTGCCGCAGTGGCTTGGGCGTTCCATATCGTGGGGGTGCTGGGCTTCATCGGTTGAGCAGGGTTTCAATGCCGGGGGGAACGGCTTGGTAGGGGTGGGCGCGCAACAAATCCAGGTTCAGGCCCAGTTGTTGGCCAGGTTGCGGCACTCCCAATGCACCCCGCTGGGGCTGCAAGTCCACGCCGTGGATCAGGCTGTCGTACATCGGGCTTTCGTCAAATTGCAGCTCCAGCATGGTGCATTCGGGCGCAACCAAAGCCACTTGCCAACTGTGCCAAGTGCAGACAGGGCCTGAGGGATTGTGCGGCGAAAAAGCCACCCCATGATCAGTGGCGCGCTGGGCAATGTGCAGCATCTCTCGGGGGCCACCGCAGTACTTCACATCGGGCATCACCACATCGTACAAAGCCTCATCAAACAAAGTTTGGAACGAGGCCAGGCCCACTTGGGTTTCGGCGGCCGCCAGCAAAACCCCTTGGTCATTGGCGGCCTGGCGCAGGCGGCGCATGGCCGGCCAATGGGCATGGGTTTCAGCCAAGGGGCACTCAAACCAGTGCAGGCCCACAGGTGCCAGGTCACGCAGGGTTTGCAGCGCACTGGCCTCATCAAAGCGCCAGTGGCAATCGACCATCAACATCACTTGCGGCCCCAATGCATCGCGCAGCGCCAGCATGCAGTCCACCCCATGGTGAATTTTTTCTCGGCCCTGTGCCGTCCCGCACAGGGCGGGTATCAGCCCATCAAAGGGGGCGGCTTTGAACCGCTCAAAGCCTAGCGCGCGGGCGCGCAAGGCGGTGTCCACAAAACCTTGGGGGCTGCGATCGGTGGTGGCGCGGTTGATGTTGGCGTACAGCGGCACCGCTTGGCGCTGCACAGGGCCCAACAAGGTGTGCGGTGCGCAAGCGGCATGTTGCGCTTGCAAGGCCAGCACTGCTTGCAAAAAAGCGCTGACCACGGTGTTGCCCACCAAGCCGCCCGGCGAAGCGGGGGCGGCTCGCACTTGGTGTTGGGCCTGCGCCAGGTCCAAGCCCAACCAGTCGGTTTGCCACTGCTGACACACGGTGTCGAGCATGGGCTCCCAAGCGTTCAGCGAGCCTTCTCCCCAACCCACGGCACCGCTGCTGTCGGTCACCGATAAAAACCACCAATTGGTTTTGGGCGACACATGCAGCACATGGCTTTGAATGCGGGCGATGCTGGTCATGGCTGCAGTGGGGTGGGCAAGCCAAGGCACAAGCGATCAGCCAAATCATTGAAGTCTTGCGCTGCCACTGTGAAGCGTGACAAATCGCCGTGTTGCATGGTGACGCCAGGACCCAGCTCCAGGGGCCGAGACACATGGGCGGTTTGCAAACCACAAGCGGCGGCCGCGTCCAAATCATCTTCATGGCTGGCCACCAACATCACTTGCGTGGGTGCCACATCAAACACGTCGGCCACGCCCAAATAGGTTTGGGGGTCGGGCTTGTAATGCCGAAACACCTCGGCCGACAAAATCAAGTCCCAAGGTAAACCAGCGTGCTTGGCCATGTGGGTCAGCAAACTCAAGTTGCCATTGGACAAGGTGCACAAGGTGAAGTGGGCCTTCAAGCGCTGCATGCCCGCGATGGTGTCTGGCCACGGTGCCAAACGGTGCCACGCTCGGTTGAGGTGTTGGCGCTGGCCCTCGTCCAAATCGTGGCCGCGCGCCAAAAGCACCTGGTCCAAGATGCGCCGGTGCAGGTCGTCGATCTTGGTCCAGCCCAGCTTGCCCGAGCGCACTTCGGCCATGGCCGGTTTGTAGCCGGCCCGCCATGCGGTGGCGAAGGCGTCGCCATCTTCACCGGAAATGAGCGCGGCGACTTCGCGGCTGATGGACCCATGCCAATCGACCACCGTGCCGAACACGTCAAAGGCCAAGATCAAGGGTGCAGGTTTCATGGAGTACCTTTGCCAAAAAAGGGGTCGCCCCAGCGACCCAGGTGAAAACCCATACTGTGGCATGATTTCCCCACAGCAAGTACCCGCACGGCCTAAAAGCAGCTGGGGTCACGATAACCAAAGAGACATGCTTACCTCCCCTTTGTCCATGCCCAAGCCACCGGGCCAGCGCCCTTGAGCACGCCCACTGGCCGTTGGCAAGCCCTGCAAGCCATTTGGCGCTTGCTGTTTTCGGGCTTTTTGTTTTCAACGGTGCGTTGGCTCGAAATGCTGGCCATGGGCTTGTTTGCCTACCGCGTCACCGAATCGGCCTTCATCGTGGCGCTGCTGAGCATGTTGCGCTTGTTGCCCATGGGCTTGTTTGGTGCCTTGATAGGGGCATTGGCCGAGCGTTTTGATTCCCGCTTGTCCTTGATGCTGATGGTCGGCACCTCTTTGTTGACCAGCGGCGTTTTGGCACTGCTGGCCAGCATGGGTTGGCTGAGCATTTGGCATTTAGGGGTGGGTTGCTTTATCAACGGTATTTGTTGGGCGGCTGACAACCCGGTGCGGCGCATGATGATCGGGGACTCCGTGGGTGCACAGCGCATCGGCCCGGCCTTGTCGGTGGATGTGGGGGTCAACAACGTCAGCCGGGTTTTGGGCCCCATCTTGGCCGGACTGCTTTTGGCCCAATTTGACATTGCCGGTGTGTTTTGGTTGGGGCTGGTGCTGCACAGTGTCAGTTTATGGGTGGTCAGGGGCGTTGACCCAGACCATAAACAGCGGATCAAGCACCCGTTGTCGCTTCTGGGGCCGATGCGCGAAGGTTTTGCCCTGGCGCGCCAAGACGACCGGCTGATTGGCATTTTGTCCGTCACCGCCATCTTCAATGTGTTTGGTTGGCCCTTCACCAGCATGATCCCTGTATTGGCCAGCGACGCCTTGCACCTGGGCAGCCAAGACGTGGGTTTGCTGGCCAGTTGTGAGGGCGTGGGTGGCTTTGTGGGCGCGCTCTTGTTTGCCAGCTTTGCCAAACCCGCTTGGTATGGGCGCATTTATGTGGGGGCTGTGGTTGTGTATTTCATCACGACGGTGGCTTTTGCCCATGCCCACAGTGTGACTTTGGCGGCCGTATTGCTGCTGCTCAATGGCCTGGGTGCGGTGGGGTTTGCAGTGATGCAAACCACCTTGATGTACCGCGACTCGCCCGTGGCGCAGCGCGCACGATTGCTGGGTGTGTTGACAGCTTGCATTGGTTTGGGGCCCATCGGGTTTTTCTACATCGGGGTGTTGGCCGATGCCTTGAGTCCCCCCATAGCGACGTTGGCCATGGGCGTGCAAGGCATGCTGGCCTTGGCACTCACCCGCCGCTATTGGTTGAAGTTTTTTTGAAGGCCGCTGTGTTCGCCATGGCAAGATGGGCCATGCGCGCAGAATTTCATTCCATCGAATCCTGCGCTGGGGCACAGGCTTTTTTCCGCGCCATCTCGATCTGCGCCCTGGTGTGCGCCATGCCCTGGGCACTGGCCCAGCCCGGCGAATGCGGCTTCATCAAAGACCCCGACCGCCAAGCCTATTGCCGTGCGGTCAATGGCGGCAGCGAGGCGCAATGTGGGTTTATCCGCGACAGCGATTTGCAAGCGCGCTGCCGCGCCGAAAGCGGAGGTGGCGCCGCACAGTGTGGCTTCATCCGCGACAAAGACGCCCAGGCCGCTTGCCGCGCCAGCCTGCAAAGCCAACGGCCTGCCGTGGGCTCATCGAGCGGCCAATGTGGGTTTATCCAAGACGCCGACCAACAAGCGCATTGCCGCGCCACAACTGGTGGCGGGTCTGGCCAATGCGGCTTTATCCGCAACCTGGACTTGCAAGCTCTGTGCCGGGCCGAGACCGGTGGCGGCGCGGGCCAATGTGGCTTCATCAAAGACCGCGACATGCAAGCGGCCTGCCGGGCCAAAGTGCGCCGCTGAATGCGCACCCCAGTGGCGCCCCTCATGGAGGCCCCCAGCCATTAAGATCTGACAACCTGCTTTCTTTTTTATCAAGCCCATGGATCAAGTCGACTACATCAACGGAAAAACCCGCTTGTACGGCATTGTGGGCGACCCCATTGCGCAAGTGCGCTCACCAGAAATGGTCACCCATGAGTTGCAACGCCGCGGGCTCAACGCCATCTTGGTTCCCTTGCACGTGGCACGCGCAGACTTTGCCCGTGTCGTACCCCATCTGATGCAATTGCTCAATTTGGATGGTTTGGTGATGACCATTCCCTTCAAAGCCCAGGCCTTGAGCTTGGCCCACAGCTTGGGTTTGCAAGCACAAGCTGTGGGTGCGCTCAACGCTTTGGCGCGCCGCAAAGATGGCACATGGGCTGGGGACATGTTCGACGGCATGGGCTGTGTGCAAGCCTTTGCGCGTCGGGGCCTTGCACTGCGTGGAAAATCTGTTTTGCTCATCGGTTTGGGCGGTGCCGGCGGCGCCATTGCCGCAGCCGTGGCCAGCGAGCAACCACTGCGCATGCACATATGGGATCTGAACCCTGATCGCTGCCGGCAATCCGCTGAGCTGATTGCACGTTTGTCACCCGACACCCAGGTGCACGTGGGCCCACCTAATTTGGATGGCGTGGATGTGTTGATGAACGCATCTCCTGTGGGCATGCTTGACGATGCGCGCTTGCCGCTGGTGGCCGACGCCCTGGCGCCTGAGTTGGTGGTGTTTGACACGATTGTCTATCCCGAGAGAACACCTTTGCTGCAACTCGCTCACCGCAGCGGATGCCAGGTCGTCACTGGGCGGGAAATGATGCAAGGGCAAATTGCACGGATTGTGGATTTTTTCATTGACGCCCAGAAAGGCTCAACAAGCCCCGTCTGAGACCGCCGATGGCCAATGAACTTCAGCCGCTGAAGTAACGCACCACGGCCCACACCGCCAAGGCCACCAACACCACCACAACCACCAAGATGGTCAGCACAGTGATCAGCCAATCTTTGGCCATGGCCAGCATCAACAAGCGGGTGTCATCGGGTCCACGTGCCAAAGAATTCCAGATCAAGTACCAGGGAAAAAGCGCTGTCACCAGCATGGTGATGAAGGTGAACTGCCAAAACCCCATATCGGCATAGCGGTTCGCCACTGGCGGCGGGGGTGTGGCGTCGGGCGGAATATTGGTCATGGTGCCAACAGCATCAAACCCGTTCGTAGAGGGTGACCACACAGGCCCCACCCAGACCCAGGTTGTGTTGCAAGGCCAGGCGAGCCCCGGCCACCTGTCGGCGCTGTGCGGTACCGCGCAACTGCTGAACCAACTCTGTGCATTGGGCCAATCCGGTGGCCCCCAAAGGGTGGCCTTTGCTGAGCAAACCACCCGAGGGGTTGGTCACCACCTGACCGCCATAGGTGTTGTCGCCATCGTCGACAAACTGTTGCGCCCCGCCACGCGGGCACAAGCCCAGGGCTTCGTAAGAGAGTAACTCATTTTGGGCAAAGCAGTCGTGAAGTTCCACCACGTCGATGTCTTGCGGGCCCACGCCAGCAGCTTCATACACCGCGTTGGCCGCTTCTTGGGCCATGCCAAAGCCCACCACTTCACGCATGTCCTGGGCTTCAAAAGTGCGGTTGCGGTCGGTGGTCATGGCTTGGGCGCGGATGCGCACGCTTTGATTCAGGCCATGCTGCTGGGCAAAGGCTTGGGTACAGACAATGGCCGCCGCCGCGCCGCAGGTGGGCGGGCAGGCCATCAAGCGGGTCAAGACGCCGGGCCAAATCATGGGCGAGGCCATCACCTGCTCAGCGGTGACCTCATCACGAAACAAGGCCAATGGGTTGTTAGCCGCATGGCGGC
Organism: Bordetella parapertussis; assembly: GCA_945901665.1. Next base: position 14,299 of record CAMDLJ010000024.1, read on the forward strand.
TGGCTTTGGCGCGGATCTTGGCAAATGTCTCCAGCGGGGTGCCAAACTCTTTCATGTGGGCCAAGCCAGCCCCGCCAAAATAGCGCAACGCCAGGGGAATCTCCGAATGTCCCACCAAAGCTTGGGTGGCTTCGTCAAACCGATCAAATGGGCTGGCACGGTCCGGAAACTGCACGCCCAAGGCACCCGGGGTCATTTGCTCAAAGCCCACGGCCAAGGCGCATTCCACTGCCCCCGAAGCCACAGCTTGGCGGGTCAAATACAGGGCCGTAGAACCTGTGGAACAGTTGTTGTTGACGTTGACGATGGGGATGCCCGTCATGCCCACCTCATACAAAGCGCGCTGGCCAGCGGTAGAGTCGCCGTACACATAGCCCACATAGGCCTGCTGCACATCGGTATAAGACAAGCCGGCATCGTGCAGGGCCAAGTGCACCGCCTCAGCGGCCATCACCGGATACGGCTGGGCCGCGCTGGGTTTGGCAAAGGGCACCATGCCCACGCCGACCACGAAAACTGAATTTTTCATAAATGCCTTTCGCTGACAAGCCGCCCCTTGGGCTTGCCCTGGCATCATAAAGGCGGCCTGGGCGTCAGCTGTGTCCCAAGCCAATGGGGGCCGGTGCGCGAAGGGTGATTTTGCTGAGCAAGCGGTCGTAGATGGGGTCGCGCGGTTGGGTGGTTGACAGAGGGTCGGCGTTGCGGGCGAATGCGGCATCCACGCTGGCCCAGTCCTCAGGTGTCAGAACCTTCAAGGCCTCTGGAATGATCTGCGTTTCCTCCAAAGCCATGTGCGCTTTGTAAAAATCAAAATAATCGTGGGCCGCCGCTTCAAA
>CAMDLJ010000025.1 GCA_945901665.1 Bordetella parapertussis
AGCCACAACAATGTTGAAAAATGGACGGGCTTTCGCGCCGCCGCGGGAGAGTCGGATGACGACCATGGTTTATCCTTCGGGTGGTGGAATTTTTTCAACGTTTGAGACACGCGACTAGGCCACCCGGCCAGCGACACGCTGAAAACCAAACATTATATCCCCAACCACATGACCACCCTGATTCGACCCAGCCAAGCAGGCGATGTGCCCCGCCTCACCGCCATTTATGCGCACCATGTGGTGCACGGCAGTGGCAGTTTCGAGCTGATTTCACCCGATGAGCCTGAGATGGCCCGACGCCGCTTGGCCGTGCTGGAGAACACCCTTCCCTATTTGGTCGCAGAGGTCGATGGTGTGGTGCTGGGTTATGCCTATGCGAACCTATTCCGCCCGCGCCCAGCCTACCGCTTCTTGGTTGAAAACTCTGTTTACATCGATCACACAGCGCAAAGGCTCAACCTGGGCCGTGCCCTGATGGCCGAACTCATCCAGCGCTGTGAAGCACAAGGCGCACGCCAAATGATCGCCGTGATCGGTGATTCAGCCAACCTGGGTTCCATCCGCTTGCACCAAGCCCTGGGGTTTGAGCAAGTCGGTCTGATACGCTCCAGTGGTTGGAAACACCACCGCTGGCTTGACACGGTCATGATGCAGCGCGCATTGGGCTTGGGTGACCTGACAACCCCCACCACTGAAACACCATGAAAAACAAAACCTGGGCCGCGTGGCTCTCATTTTTGGGCGGGCCCCTGGGCTTGCATCGCTTTTATTTGCATGGCTGGGCCGATAACTTGGGTTGGCTGTTGCCCGTGCCCACCGCTTTGGGGATGTATGGGGTGTCGCGAATCCAAGAATTTGGCGTGGACGATATGGCCAGTTGGTGGTTGGTTTTGCCTCTGGGCATCAACATCGCTGGCTGCGCGCTCAATGCCATTTTTTATGCATTGATGAGCAAAGAAGCCTGGAACCAACGGTTCAACCCGCTGCAAGACCCCTTATCCAAGGCTGGCCAGACCAATTGGCTCACCATCATCGCAGTGGTCCTGAGCTTGTTGGTGGGGACCACGGCCCTGTTATCGAGCTTGGCCTATGGCTTTCAGCGCTACTTTGAGTACCAAATCGAAGAAGCGCGAAAAATTTCACAGTGAACCATGGCGCTGTCGTGCTTCAAATGACTCACTCACAGCCATCCAAATGGGACTAGCAATGTCGCAGGCTTTACGCCTACAAAGGCGTGATTTCTTGGCCTGCCACCGCAGCCCAATCGCTGGCCAGAATGCGTTCCGGCGCCAAATCTGAAAGAGGCCGCAACACAAATGCCCGCTCACGCCAACGTGGATGGGGCAGCACCAAGAACGGGCTGTAGATGACCGCTTGGCCATAAAAAATCAGGTCCAAGTCCAAAGTTCTGGGTGCATGGTGGTAGGGACGCATGCGGCCTGCGGCTTGCTCAATGCGCTGCAACTGAAACAACAGTTCGGGGGCGCTGAGTTGGGTATCGACCTGAGCCATGGCGTTGATAAAGTCTGGCCCCTGGGCTTGCCAAGGGGCCGTGCGATAAAGCCGTGATCGCAACATGCCCACCGTGGCCGGCAACTTCATCAAATCGTCAAAGGCTTGTTCAATCTGTGTCAGTGGGTCACCCGCATTGGCCCCCAAACCGACGAATGCCCGAACCCAGTCGCGCCCCATGACCACCTTGGCAGTCAGTCCGCCGCAGAGGGGGGGGTATCGGTGTCGACACGGCGACGACGGCGGCGGCGACGTTTTTTGGGCGCATCCGGGTCTTCGCTGGCGTTGGGCTCCAGCGGCACATCTGGGGCATCGGTTGGTGCCGCCCTGGGAGCGCGCGCCACGCGTTGTGGCCGGGTGGTGGCGGTGCGCAATTGGGCCAGCAAATCTTCACGGCCGAGATCGTCGGCCAGGCTAAAGGTTTGCCACCAATCGGCCAAAGCCTCATCCACCTCGCCCACATCGGCGCGCAAGCGCATGAAATCAAAACCCGCTCGAAAGCGAGGCTGCTCTATCAAAGAGAACGGCGCGCTGCCGCTGCGCTTTTCGAAGCGGGGTTGCATCATCCAAATTTCGCGCATATCCGCCGCCAGTTTGCCGCGCCCAGACACATCGCCAATGCGTGAATCGAAAACTTCATCAATGGCTTGTTGCAAGGCGGGAAAAGGTGGGGCCTGCTCGCGCAGCCGATCCCAAGCCTGGCGCACATCCGACCACAGAACGCAAGCGAGCAAAAAACTCGGCGCCACGGGCTTGCTTTCACCCACCCGGCGGTCGGTGTCTGCCAGCGCGGCTTTGACAAAAGCATCATCTGCACGCTCGACCACGACATCCAGCAAAGGGTAAATTCCCTTTTGCAAACCCACTGCATTGAGTTGGGCCACGCTGGCCAGGGCATGCCCCGTTTGCAGCAACTTGAGCATCTCGTCGAACAGGCGGCTTTGCGGCACCTCGGCCAGCAGGCCCACCAAGCGCTTGAGGGGTGCGGCGGTGTGGGTTTCGATCTTGAAGCCCAAAGCGCTGAGCTTGGCGGAAAAGCGCACCGCTCGGATGATGCGCACAGGGTCTTCGCGATACCGGGCAGCTGGGTCGCCAATCATGCGCAGCAGTTTCTTTTTTGCATCCTTCATGCCACCGTGGTAATCGATCACATCCCCCGTCAAAGGGTCGTAGTACATGGCATTGATGGTGAAGTCGCGCCGCGCTGCGTCTTCGTCCTGCGGTCCCCAGACGTTGTCGCGCAGCACGCGCCCGCTGGCGTCCACCGCGTGTTTCATGCCTGCCAACTCAGACTTGCTGCTGCGCTCGTTGCCCTTGACCTGTTGGGCGTCTGCGCTGTCCAGGTAAGCGCGAAAGGTGGACACTTCTATCACCTCGTGCTCACGCCCACGCCCAAAAACCACATGCACGATGCGAAAGCGCCGCCCAATGATGAAGGCGCGCCGAAACAGGGACTTGACTTCTTCGGGGGTGGCGTCCGTGGCCACATCAAAATCCTTTGGGGACAAGCCCATGAGCAAATCGCGCACAGCGCCGCCCACGATGTAAGCCGCAAAGCCCCGCTCTTGCAAGGTTTTGACCACTTGCACCGCGCGTTCGTCCACCAGTTCTGAATCGATGCCGTGGACACTGGCCGCTATGACCAGGCGTTTGCCCAAAGTGGGCTTGTCGGCGGCGTCACTGCGACCGAGCAGCTTGTCGATGAATTTTTTGATCATGGGGAGGGGAACAATTCCAAAATGGGCCAGCCTCGCTGTTGCGCCACGGCGCGCAATCGCGCATCGGGGTTGGTCGCCACCGGGTGGTTGACCTTTTCGAGCAGGGGCAAATCGTTGATGGAATCGCTGTAAAAGGTGCTGCGAATCCCTTCCCAAGTCAAACCTTGCTGTTCCAACCATTGTTGCAGACGATCGACTTTGCCACGGCCAAACGATGGCGTGCCCGCAATCCGCCCTGTCAACTCGCCGTTTTGATCCCGCTCGAGTTGCACAGCGATCAAGGTATCAATGCCAAAAGCCTGGGCAATGGGTGCGGTGACAAATTCATTGGTGGCGGTCACGATCAGCAAACGGTCACCTTGCGCACGGTGTCTCTGCACCAAAGCCGTGGCCTCAGGCCGAATGGCAGGCTCGATCACATCGCGCATAAATGCTTGATGTGCAAGCGTGCTGGCTTGCAGGCCCCGTTCGCGCGCTGCCTGGGTGGCAAATTGCACATAGGCGTGGATGTCGAGTTCGCCTTGCTGGTATTGGCGATAAAAGGCGTCATTGCGTTGCGCAAAGTTTTCGGCATCGGTCCAACCCATGCGGGTGGTGTACTGGCCCCACGCATGGTCAGAATCCAGGGGCAAGAGGGTGTGGTCCAGATCAAACAGGCAAATAGATTCCAAACCCATCTTTCATCAAAGTTGCTCCATCATTTCACGCACCAAGGGCACAGTGATGGCGCGTTTGCTTTGCAAGGCAAAGCGATCGATTTGATCCAACCAGTGCATCAAACTGGCCAAATCACGGCTGAAGCGGTGGAGCAAATAGTCCATCACCTCATCGCTCAAAAACAAACCTCTGGTATCCGCGTGCTGGCGCAATACCGAACGACGCTCAATTTCGCTGAGCAATTGCAGTTGAAACACGTGGCCCCAGGCCAAACGGGTGCGCAAGTCTTCTCGCACCGGCAAATCACTGGGGGGCATGGCGCCACTGGCCAGCACCCAGCGCTGCTGCCCATCGCTGGCCGAGGTCGCGTTGACAAACCAATTGAATGCTGCGTGTTGCTGAACGGCGTTGTACAGGTGCACATCATCGAGCAAAACCACTTGCCAATCTTCGCAAAAGGCACCGGGTTCGGCCAACTGTGGGTCCATCCAACCCACAGAGCCCAAACCGCCTTGATCGCCCAACGCGGCCCGAACGGCTTGCAACAAATGGCTTTTGCCACAACCCACCTCGCCCCACAGATAGGTGGGCACGGGGGATCGCACTTGGCTCGACACCCACAGCGACAAATGCTCCAAAACCAACTGGTTTTGACCCACCAAAAAATTGGTCAAGCTCGGCCCGGGCGCCAATCCAATGTCAAGTGCAATTTGCTTCATGCCTGGGGCTCAACCGGTGAACAAATGGCTGGCCAAATAACGCTGACGCGCGCGGCGCAAACACACCAGCAAGATGGCGCTGGCGGGCAAGGCGACCAACACACCCACAAAGCCAAACACCTGTCCAAAAGCCAGCAGCGCAAAAATCACCGCCAAGGGGTGCAGGCCAATGCGCTCACCCACCAAGCGGGGCGTCAGCACAAAGCCTTCCAACAATTGACCCAAGCCAAACACCACGGCCACCATCACGGCAGCCTTCCAGGCGGCAAACTGCAACAAGCCTGCCAACAGCGCCAATACCAAACCGACCCCAAAGCCCAAATACGGGATGACCACGGCCAATCCACTGAAAACCCCAATGGGCAAGGCCAAATCCAAACCGAACAGGGCCAAACCTGCGCTGTAAAAACACGCCAAGATGACCATCACGGTCAGTTGGCCCCGCAGGTATTGGCCAAGCACCTCATCGACCTCGGCCACAAAGCCGTCAAAACCTGGGCGCATGCGTTGCGGCACCAAGCCCACCACATGGGCCACAAAGCGGTCCCAATCGGCCAGCAGATAAAACAAAGCCACGGGAATCAAAACCACGTTGCCCACCACGGCCAAAGCGACACTGCCGCCAATGCGCAATGATGTCAGCCACCCATCGAGTGAATCTTCCACCGAGGTATTGAAATACTTGATGATGAAGGCCTTCAAAGACGCTGCATCCAAGGCCAATTCGATGCCCAACTCTTTGAGCCAAGGCGCCAAAACCGCTTGGGCCTTGAACAGCAAATCCGGCAATTGCTCTCGCATCAAGGGCAACTCTTTGGCCAAGATGGGCACCACCAGCAACATGATGGCCAATGCCACGACCAAGAACAACAACTCAACCACACCCACCGCCAGCAACACGGGCAAGGCCCCGGCACTGATGCGCAACAAGCCTTTGACCAAGGGTGACAACACATAAGCCAGCACCGCCGCGACCACAAACGGCATCAGAACTGGTGACAAGACCCACAACAACAAGCCCGCCAAAGCGATGATGGCGCTCCATGCAACAAATTGTTGTTGGTTCGGGGTCATGGGTCGGTCTGGTTCAGGGCAGGCTTAAAATCGTCTGATTCTATCGGCGCACCTTCCGACGCCTTTATTCCAATCCCCCACATGAACAAACCCCTTTCCTACAAAGATGCCGGCGTGGACATCGACGCCGGTGACGCTTTGGTTGAACGCATCAAACCCATGGCTGCCAAAACCATGCGCGAAGGTGTTTTATCGGGTTTGGGTGGCTTTGGCGCCTTGTTTGAAGTGCCCAAGCGCTACCAAGAGCCGGTACTGGTCAGCGGCACCGATGGTGTGGGCACCAAACTCAAGTTGGCTTTTGAGTGGGGCATGCATGACAGCGTGGGCATCGATTTGGTGGCGATGAGCGTCAATGACGTGTTGGTTCAAGGGGCCGAACCACTGTTCTTTTTGGATTATTTTGCCTGCGGCAAACTGGACGTCGATACCGCGGCCACCGTGGTTCAGGGCATTGCCACCGGTTGCGAACAGGCCGGTTGCGCCTTGATGGGCGGAGAAACCGCAGAAATGCCGGGCATGTACCCCCCAGGTGAATACGACTTGGCCGGGTTTGCCGTCGGCGTGGTGGAAAAATCCAAAATTCTCACTGGAGCCCTCGTGGCGCAGGGTGATGTGGTCTTGGGCCTGGCTTCTTCGGGCGTGCACTCGAATGGTTTTTCATTGGTGCGCAAGGTGATCGAACGCAGCGCCACCAAGCTGCCCGAGCAACTGGATGGGCGGCCCTTTCGCCAAGCCCTGATGACTCCGACCCGCATTTATGTCAAAGCGGTGCTGGCCGCCTTGGCCCGACACCCCATCCACGCCTTGGCCCACATCACCGGCGGGGGCTTGCTGGAAAACATCCCACGGGTTTTGCCCGAAGGGCTGTGCGCCCAACTCCAATTGGGCAGTTGGCCCCGCTCAGAACTGTTCGCTTGGTTGCAAACCCAGGCGGGTATTGACGACACAGAAATGAACCGCACCTTCAACAATGGCATTGGCATGGTGGTGGTGGTGCCCGCAGAAGCCGCTCATGCCTGCGCGGCCACACTTCGCGAGATGGGCGAGCAAGTGCATGTGGTGGGCAAGATCCAAGCACGCGGAACTGGTCCTGCGGTGCCGTTGCGCTGAGTCCTGCAAAAGCCGTGATGTCGGCCCGCACCTGTCCTCAACTTTCAGCTTCAACAATGTTGATGCGCTGCTGCAAAGCATTCAACATCGCGTCGTCATTTCGGGAGCGGTAAATTTCCTGCAGGTTGTGCAGCATGCGCAACACCATGCGGCGCGGCGGGCAGGCCTGCAAATGCTGCGACAACAACACATCGGTTTTGCGCGTCCCCAAGCCAGGGTCGGTGTCGCCCAACCACTGCCCCATGCGCTCCAGCAAATCCTCACGCCCCAGGGAATGGCCCGTGAACGGGTCCAGCACGATCACACCCACGTGCGGCTCGGGCAAGTTCACCTTGACCAAAAAATGCCCCGGAAAGCCAACACCTTGGGCGTTCAAACCCAGGCCTTGCGCCATCTCTAGCCAGAGCACCGCCAAACTGATGGGAATGCCCCGGCGCGACTCAATCACACAGTGCAAGAAGCTGTTCTCCGGCGCATAGTAATCATTGACGTTGCCCACAAAACCCAGCTCTTCAAAGAAGAATCGATTCACCAAGCGCAACTTGGCGATCGGATCGGTGTCCTTGGACAACCTTCGGCGCAAGCGCACCAACCAACCATCCACCTGCGCCAACACCGCCTGAACATCGGTGTGCGGGTGCTGAACATGGGCCAGACTGGCCGCGGCCTCCAACAAAGGAAACTGTGCATCCGAGGCCACCAAGGAACGGAAATAGTCCATCGGTGTCGTGGTGTCCATCGGGTTCCATGCAGCCATGCTCACCTCAGCGCCGCCACAAAGTTTGCAATGGCACCCGCAAGGCCCACAAGGCCACGCCATAGGTGATGGCAGCCACCAACAAGGCAACGGCCAATGCCGCCACGCGGGCCCAGGGCGTGACACGCCATGCGGCCCAGTCGATCACTTGGGAAAACCACAGCAGCGGCACTGCCAATAGGGCACACGCCAGCACCACTTGTGCCAAATAACGTGCCCACCCGGGTCGGGGCTGGAAGCGCCCTTGGCGAATCAGGCCAACACACAACGCACTGGCATTGACCAAAGCACCCAAGCCAATGGCCAGGGCCAAACCGGCATGCGCCAACCAAGGCACCAACACCAGGTTGAGCAATTGGGTCAGGGCCAAAACCCCCAAGGCAATGCGCATGGGGGTGGTGGTGTCTTGGCTGGCATAAAAACCTGGTGCCAATACCTTGATGGCCACCAAGCCGATCAAGCCAATCCCGTACCCCACCAACGCCAGGCTGGTTTGTGTCAAATCACGGTCGGTGAAGGCCCCATAGTGAAACAGCACACTCACCAAAGGTTTGGCAAAAATCAATAAGGCCACCGCACATGGCAGCGCCAGCACCACCACCCAGCGCAAACCGTCATCGATCAGGTCGCTATAGCGCTGTTGGTCGCCACTGGCCTTGGCCTGGGTCAAGGCGGGCAACAACACCACCCCCAAAGCCACACCCAGCAAAGCGGTGGGAAACTCCATCAAGCGATCGGCATAACCCAGCCAGGTCACGCTTCCGGGGGTCAGATGCGAGGCAATTTGGGTGTTGATGATGAGTGATATTTGGGCCACGCTCACCCCCAGCAAGGCGGGTGCCATCAGGCCGAGAATGCGCCCCACACCCGGGTCTCGCCAAACCGCCATAAATTCCCGGCCAGGCCAGGCCAAGCGCGGCCGCAAGCCCAAACGGTGCACCGCCCACAGCTGAACGCCCAACTGCATCAAGCCACCCAACATAACGCCAGCGGCCAAGGCATAAATGGCAGGCCATCCCTGCGATTCAAACCATGGCCCGCCCCACCAAGCGCAAGCCACCATGCTCACATTCAGCAACACCGGGGTGGCCGCTGGCACCGCAAAGCGCTTCCAGGTGTTGAGCACCCCCGCTGCCAAGGCCACCAAAGACATGAAACCGATGTAGGGGAACATCCAGCGGGTCATGAACACCGCCGCCTCTTGGGCTGCCGCATCGCGGCCCAAACCTGACGCCATGGCCCACACCAGCACAGGCGCGGCCGCAACACCGACCACACAAGTTAGTGCCAACACCCAAAAAAGCGCTGTAGCAACATGGCCCAGCAACTCAACAGCCCGCTCGTCACCCTCCTGGCTGCGGGTGCTGGCGAGCACCGGCACAAAGGCCTGGGCAAAAGCCCCTTCAGCAAACAGGCGCCGAAACAAATTCGGTATCCGAAAGGCCACATTGAAGGCGTCGGTCATGGCGTTGGCGCCAAAAGTGGCCGCGATCAGCAGCTCGCGCGCCAAGCCAGTGACACGCGAGACCAAGGTCCACAAAGAGACGGTGGAGGCAGATTTGAACAAAGACACGTCACAAGTGTAGCCCTGGCCCCAGGGCAGGGACGGCCCCTTTTGGCCGACATTGGGAGGACAGATCCCAGGTCTGGCGCTTTGATACAATCGCGGGCTTTGCTGACAACATCCACAGACACATAGGAACACCATCATGGCATCTGGAAAGCCCAAGAAAAAGAACCCGCGCCTGGCGTCGGGCCGTAAACGTGCGCGTCAAGACGTCCATCTGAACGCCGCCAACACCTCACTGCGCTCCAAGTACCGCACTGCCGTCAAAAACGTTGAAAAAGCGGTTTTGGCTGGCGACAAGACCAAGGCCACCGAGCTGTTTGCCAAAATGCAAACCGTGGTGGACTCTGTGTCCGACAAAGGTATTTTTCACAAAAACAAGGCCGCTCGCGACAAGAGCCGCCTGAGCGCCAAGGTCAAAACCTTGGCCACCGCGGCCTGATCATCAGGCCCATCAGCCCGGCCTGATTCTTCAGGCCGCCGTTTGTAACGGGTGCGCTGTCAGCAAAGCAAAAAGCCGTCGAAAGACGGCTTTTTTGTTGTTATGGGGCCATAGCCCCTTTGACCACCTGCAACTGGTTGTCGCGGGCAAAGTTGAGCACGAAGTCCCAGGCCATGACCTCTGCATCGCGCAAATCCACATGAACAATGACGCACTTTTGACCCGCATCGTTGGTGGTGGGCACGCACCAAGGGGAATAGCTCAGGTGGTCGCCTGGCGCCGCGCCGCCAGGGCGAAAGGAAGACATGACGCCCGCCAATCGCTCGGCCCAGTCGCTGGGTCTGAAGGTTTGACCGTCAACGGTCACGCCCAGTATCCAAACTTCATGCGCAGAGGGAGATGACATGGTGGGGGTTGGTATGTGGGGGGCGCATAAAAAATTCTTGGCCAACTTTGATTCTATCGATGCGCCTTGTTGGAGCCTGACAATGCCAACCATGCAAGCCCGCGCATCAGCACTTGTCACAACCGCTGCGCAGCTCTCATTCGCTGGCCCTAAAATCTCCTGCCCGCGGTTCAACCCCTTGAAACGCTTTGCCCCACTGTCCAAGGACACGACATGACCACGCCCGCTGCGCCCAGCTCTCCCCACACCATGAACACCTACGGGCGCTTGCCCATGGCCGTTTCACATGGGCGCGGTGTCCGCGTTTGGGATACCGCTGGCAAATGCTATTTGGACGCTTTGGCCGGCATTGCCGTCAACACCCTGGGCCATGGCCACCCCAAATTGGTGCCCGCCTTGCAGGACCAAGTGGCAAAGATGATGCACTCATGCAATTACTACCACATCCCTGATCAAGAAAACCTGGCACGCAAATTGGTTGAAATGTCCGGCATGGAAAACGTTTTTTTCTGCAACTCAGGCTTGGAGGCCAACGAAGCCGCCATCAAATTGGCGCGCAAGTTCGGCCATGACAAAGGAATTGACCTGCCCCAGATCGTGGTCTATGACAAGGCTTTTCATGGCCGCTCCATTGCCACCCTGAGCGCCACGGGCAACGAAAAAATCCAACAAGGCTTTGGCCCCATGGTGGATGGTTTTATCCGGGTAGCGCTCAATGACATCGAGGCCTTGCAAAAGGCCACCGCTGGTCGCCAAGATGTGGTGGCCGTTTTTCTAGAAACCATCCAAGGCGAAGGCGGCGTCAACCCGGCGCGCGTCGAATACTTGCAAGCCGTGCGCCGCTTGTGTGACGAGCGCGGATGGCTGCTGATGATCGACGAGGTTCAGTGCGGCATGGGTCGCACTGGCAAATGGTTTGCCCACCAATGGGCTGGCATCGTGCCCGATGTGATGCCCCTGGCCAAGGGCTTGGCCTCAGGTGTGCCCATTGGTGCGGTGGTGGCCGGTCCCAAGGCTGCCCATATTTTTCAACCCGGTAACCACGGCACCACTTTTGGTGGCAACCCTTTGGCCATGCGCGCGGGGGTGGAAACCATCCGCATCATGGAAGAAGATGGTCTGCTGAACCATGCGGCCAAGGTGGGGGCGCACCTGCACGCAGCTTTGGTGCGCGACATCGGCTCGCTGCCTGGCGTGAATGAAATTCGCGGTCAGGGCTTGATGATCGGCATTGAACTCAATCGTTCTTGTGGCGGCTTGATGCAGCGCGCCTTGGACGCGGGTTTGCTCATCAGTGTGACGGCCGACAAGGTGATCCGTTTGGTGCCGCCCCTCATCATCACCGAGCAAGAGGCAGACGAAGTGGTGGCTTTATTGGCCCCCTTGGTGCATCAATGGTTGACTGAGACAGTCCCTGCGGCCTGAGGCAGTCATGCGTCACTTTTTACAATTCAATGATCTGAGCGCTGCCGAATGCGTCTATGTTTTCGAACGCGCCGCACTGATCAAGAAAAAGTTCAAGGCTTACATCAAGCACCATTCTTTGGTCGACCGCACCTTGGCCATGATTTTCGAAAAGGCCTCGACCCGCACCCGGGTCAGCTTTGAAGCCGGCATGTACCAACTCGGTGGTTCGGTGGTGCACTTGACCACAGGCGACAGCCAACTCGGTCGTGCAGAACCCATCGAAGACAGTGCCAAAGTGATCAGCCGCATGGTGGACCTGGTGATGATTCGCACCTACGAGCAAAGCAAACTCGAGCGCTTCGCCGCCAATTCCCGCGTGCCGGTGATCAATGGCCTGACCAACGAATTTCATCCCTGCCAAATTTTGGCCGACATCTTCACCTACATCGAACACCGTGGCAGCATTCGGGGCAAGACCGTGGCCTGGGTGGGTGACGGCAACAACATGGCCAACACATGGTTGCAAGCGGCCGATTTGCTCGGCTTCAAAGTCCATGTCAGCACCCCCAGTGGCTATGAGATTGACCAATCTGTGGCGGGTCTGCGCCAGCCAGAAAGCTACCAGGTGTTCAAAAACCCATTGGACGCCTGCCACCAGGCTGATTTGGTCACCACCGATGTGTGGACCAGCATGGGTTTTGAGGCCGAAAACGAAGTGCGCAAAAAAGCCTTTGCGCGCTGGTGTGTGGACGCCGAGATGATGGCCGCTGCACGGCCTGACGCCTTGTTCATGCACTGCTTGCCGGCGCACCGTGGCGAAGAAGTCAGTGCCGATGTGATCGACGGCAACCAATCGGTGGTTTGGGACGAAGCAGAGAACCGACTGCACGTGCAAAAGGCCTTGATGGAATGGTTGCTGTTGGGCGTTCAGCCCAATTCATAAAGCACCCAAACACGGCATCCCCAGAGTCAGCACCTGGGCCTATTGGGTGTCATACCATGGGCATGGGCCCACCGCCATACAACCATTCAGGGTCCATCAAATGCGACCCCCAGGCCTGCAAAGCCAGGTTTCGACCCCACCTCACCAAGCCCGTGCTGTGAAAAATACGCCCATTGCGGCGCGACTGCTGTTGCACTTGGGCCACCCGCTGCCACCGGCTGTGGGCCATGGTTTGCCAGGCCGCTGCCACACTGGCGCTGACCGGGCCTTGCAACGCCGCTTGCATAGCGGCCGCGTCTTCAATCGCCATGCCTGCACCTTGGGCCAAATAAGGCCGCATCGGGTGGGCTGCATCCCCGATCACAGCCACTCGGCCCACAGCCATTTCGCTGGCAGATGCCAAAGGTTGGCGATCGGCCAGCACCCAATAGCGCCATTCCGACACCGCACCCACCAAATCGCGCAGATCGGTACAACTGCGGTCCACAGCCCGCTGCGCCCAGGCCGCATCGCCCATCGAACTCCATCCGGTATCCAAGGCCATGTCGGGTCGGTTGAGCACCAGCACCAGGTTGAGCCATTGCCCACCCCGCACCGGGTAATGCACCAAGTGAAAATCCACGCCCATCCACACCTGCACATCGCTGCTGCGCCACGCGACGGGCACATCGGCCATGGGCAGCAAGGCTCGCAAGGCCACATGGCCCGTGGGCGTGGCCGCCCCATCCCCCAACACTTGGCGGCGCAGGGGGCTGCCAATGCCTTCAGCAACCACCAAGCCTTCAGCCTGCCAAGTTTGGCCCGCATCACTGCGCACCGTCACATGGTCTGGCGTTTGGTTCACTGATTGCAAAGCTTGGCCCCAATGCCACTGGAGACCACTCTCTTGCTGAACGGCTTGCCACAAAAGGGTCTGCAAATCGGCGCGGTGGATGCACACATGGGGCGCGCCGTAGCGCTGCGCCCCTGCCGACAACGCCACCTGGCCCACCACACGCCCATCGCGTGCATCACGGGCGCACAGGTGCTGGGGGAAAACCGCAACGGCATTCAACGCATCTTGCAAACCCCAAGCACGCAAAATCCGGATGACATTGGGGCCGAGTTGTACACCAGCGCCCTCGGTGGACAAGTGTGGCGCCCGCTCGACCACGCTCACTTGGGCGCCTGCGCGTGACAAGGCCAGGGCTGCAGCCAAACCGGCAATTCCGGCACCAGAAATCAACAAAGCATCCGCCATGCGCCCAATTGTCAGCCATCGCGGCGAACCGGCATCCAACGCCCTGCGCGAACCAGTCGCACCACCTGCCGCAGGCCTTATGATGACTTTTCCTGTTCATATTCCTGAGGGAGAAAACCATGAAACGCAGATCCCTGGTGCAAGCCGCAGGTGCCACCGCACTGCTGCCCTTGGCCACGCTGGCCCAAGACAAATACCCATCCAAAACCATCACCTGGGTGTGTCCTTATGCAGCGGGTGGCAACGCAGACAGCCGCTCACGCCAGGTGGCCAAAGTGATGAGCAATTTGCTGGGGCAGCCCATCATCATTGACAACAAGGCCGGGGCTGGGGGCAATATCGGTACCGAAATCATTGCCCGTGCGCGCCCAGACGGCTACACGGTGGGCATGGGCAATTTCGCGCCCCTGGCGGTCAACCATGCTTTGTTTAAAAAATTGAACTTCGACCCGTTGAACGACATCCTGCCCATTGCCTTGATTGAAAAGGGCCCCCTGATTTTGATGGTGCGCAACGAGTCCCCATTCAAAACAGTGGCGGATGTGGTGGCAGCGGCCAAAGCCGCGCCTGGCAAATACAGCTATGCATCAGGCGGTATTGGCGGCTCCCACCATTTGAGCGGGGCCTTGTTTGAGCACACCGCTGGCATCGACATGATCCATGCCCCCTACAAAAGCGGCGCAGCTGGCGCTGGCGACTTGATGGGCGGTCAAGTCGACATGATGTTCGAGCAAATGTATTCGGCCATGCCCGCCATCAAAAGCGGCCGCCTGCGTGCTTTGGCCATCACCAGCCGGGTCCGATCTCCCCTGTTGCCGCAAATTGCCACCATGACGGAATTGGGCTTCCCTGCTGTGGAGGTGCAAAACTGGCAGGGCATGGTGGGCCCCAAGGGCATGAGTGCCGATGTCATCAAGATACTCAATGCCGCTTGCAATCAAGCCCTGCAAAACGCCGAAGTGCGCGACAAAATTCTCAGCCAAGGCAATGAAGTCGGTGGTGGTACACCCGAGTTGTTCGCAGCCCTCATTCGTGCCGAATCACCACGCTGGGGAAAAGTGGTGCGCGACGCGAGGATTGAACCGGAATAAAAAAACCTGCCAGCCTTGGCAGCTTGCAGGTTTCAGCCTCTCGAAGACTGTGCGCTTGGGTGTCAGGCTTTGACCGAATCAGCCACTTCCTGATAGCTCTCAATCTGATTGAAGTTCAGGTACTTGTAAATCTTGCTGCCATCGGCGTTGATCACGCCCATGTCAGCCAAGTACTCCGCTTGGGTGGGTATGCGCCCGAGCTTGGAGCAAATCGCCGACAACTCGGCCGAGCCCAAATACACAAAGGTGTTTTTGCCCAAGCGGTTGGGGAAGTTGCGGGTGCTGGTGGACATCACCGTCGCGCCCTCTTTCACCTGCGCTTGGTTGCCCATGCACAGGCTGCAACCGGGCATTTCCATGCG
>CAMDLJ010000026.1 GCA_945901665.1 Bordetella parapertussis
GGCTGAGTTGTAGATGCAGTTCCCACAGCCCAATCCACCTCTCCACTGCTCACATCGATATAGATTTGCGTGGTTGCTTTGTAGGGGACATGGTTCATCTTGACGTTGGACAATTTTTCCAGCATGGCGCCACCCAGGTGCAAATTACCGCCTAGACCGGAGGAACCGTAGCTGATTTTCCCCGGCTTGGCGCGGGCTGCCGCAAGCAGATCACCAACCGTATTCCAAGGTGAACCAGCCGCCACAGTCACGTAGTAGTAGGTGCGATACATACCGGCAACCGACTCGAAGTCTTTCGCCGGATCAAAAGGCAACTTCTTAAACAAATGCGGAAAGACGGTCATCGGTGTCGCATCCAGCTGAATGAACGTGTACCCATCTGGGGCCGCACGCTTTGCCAAGTCGATAGCAATAAATCCGTTTCCGCCAGAACGATTTTCGATCACTACCTGCTGCCCCCACATACGGGTGAGTCGCTCGCCAACCAATCGCATGAATGTATCCGGCCCTGTTCCTGGAGGATAGGGCGTAATAATTTTGACCGGACGGTCAGGGAAGGTTTGGGCGTTTGCACCCAGAGTCATCACCGCAGTGATGGCCAATGCCAAAATTTGTCTCCGAATCATCATTTTTCTCCTTGGTTGGATCACGAAAGGAATTGCATCCATAACGCCATGGATTCTTGTGAAGTGTGAGCTTCGTGTCGAGTAGCATTTAATAGCGCGCATGGTAAGTTGCCCTTACCCTGTGCTTGAGCTGTCTCATAAGCTTCCCCACCAATTCAATCAACTCCATGTTCCGCACCCGCTGCGCTTGTTGGTCGGTTGGTCGGTTGGTCGGTTGGTCGGTTGGTCGGTTGGTTGGTTGGTTGGTTGCTTGGTTAGTGGAAGTTACTTCACTGCCCAGAAAAAGCGTCTGGACGACACAGGTGACTGCAGGCAAAGTAGCCCATCGGCCAATTTTTGGCTCCAACAAAACGAACTCATAGAGACCCACCCTCGTCATGGATTCAAGATACTTAACCACTGTCGTCACGGCAGAATTAAATGAATCGTGGCGAAATTGATTTGATTGTTGTCGGCTCCGGTGTGGCCGGGTTGACGGCGGCCTGCACTGCGGCGGCCCTTGGTAAGCGCGTACTAGTCCTGGAGTCGAGTGACAGGGTCGGTGGTACTACCGCCATTTCGGGTGGAATGGTTTGGATACCTGCCAATGCAAAGGCCGCTGCTGCCGGCCTTACAGACAGCATCACGACTGCAATGCTTTATTTGAAGCAGAAGGTGGTGGGCGCCGAAGAGGATGCCAGGTTGCAGGCCTTTCTTGAACGCGGAAATGAGGCCATCGCCTTTTTGGAAGCGCACACATCGCTGCGTCTGCAACCGGTAAACCGCTACCCTGACTATTACCCGGACCTTGCAGGGGCCACAGACGGCGGGCGAGTACTCGAAGCGGTTGAGTTTGATGCAAGTGCACTGGGGTCAGCTTTCCTTCAACTGCGAGAACCCCTACCCGAGTTTATGTTGATGGGCGGCATGATGGTCAGCCGTAAAGATTTGCCTGCTTTTCGGCGCATCGTAAGGTCACCAAGCGCTCTTTGGCATGCATCAAAACTGGTGACCAAATACCTTTTTCAAAGACTGCGGGCGCACCGTGGTACCACGCTGGTCCTTGGTAACGCATTGATGGCGAGGCTGTTCAAATCAGCCCTTGACCTCGGAGTGGAGATTAAGTTAGACACCGCTGCTACAGGCTTAATCACCAAGGGTGGCGCGGTGGTGGGTGTGCGAGTGGGATATGGAGAAAAAAGTCGCAATATTCATGCATCCCAAGCTGTGATTCTCTCTACTGGCGGTATTTCGCACCACCACGAACTTCGTAAAGACTATGTTCCGCATGGGGCTGGGACTTTATCTGCAACTGCAAGCTCAGAAACAAATAATTGTGGCGCACATTTGGCAGTGAAAATTGGTGCTGCGCTGTCGCCTATAGGCGGTTCGGCAAGTGGTTTTTGGGTTCCTGCATCGCGTTTTCAACGCAGTGACGGTACACCGGGCGTGTTTCCCCATACCGTCACAGACCGCGCCAAACCGGGGCTGATCGCGGTAGACCAGCAAGGTCGTCGCTTTGTGAACGAAGCCGTCTCATATCACGAGTTCGGCTTAGCTCAGCTCAGCGATCCTGCAAACCGAAATCCTGCCTGGCTGGTTTGCGACAAAAAATTTTTGTGGACTTACGGCCTTGGACGGATTCGTCCGTTTTCTCTGTCAGTGCGCAGAGAGATTACCAATGGTTACCTCAAGACCGCCAACACCTTAGAGTCTTTGGCGACCCAAATCAATGTACCCATCGAGAATTTCACCTTGACGGTAACTCAATACAACGCCTACGCCAGCGATGGGCTAGACCCTGCTTTCGGCCGGGGTGGTAATAGCTACCAGCGCCATATGGGTGACATGGATCGCCAGCCGAATAATTGCATAGCCCCTATTACGCAAAGCCCGTTTTATGCATTGGCTGTTGTGCCTGCAGACCTAGGGATGGCTGCAGGCATAGTGACGGATGAATTGGCCCGCGTCATAGATACCAACGGACAGCCCATACTGGGTTTATATGCTTGCGGAAATGATATGCACTCCGTCATGAATGGCGCCTACCCGGGACCTGGCATCACGATTGGGCCGGCTTTGGTGTTTGGCTATATAGCAGCGCACCACGCCACAGGGGCATACAAGCAGTCTTTGGCACCAGCTTAACAGCACACTTATGAAAGCGAGTCCAAAATGAAGGGTAGCGAACTCATCGCAGAATATTTGATCAAGCAAAAGGTACCTTATGTTTTCGGTATCTGCGGCCACGGCAACGTTGGCATGCTGGATGCGCTCCATCAAGTACGCGACAAAATTCAACTTGTATCGCCACGGCACGAGCAATGCGCAGGTCATATGGCCGATGCCTTTTTTCGAGTCAAGCACAACCCTGTTGCTACCCTCACCTCCACAGGACCTGGTTCAGCCAACATGGTCATGTCGCTGGCGACGGCCTTGTCTGATTCATCTGCTTTTCTGGCCATCACGTCGAATGTACCGACATCACAAATGAACAGAGGGCCCTTCCAGGAAATCTACAAACACAACCAGGCTGACTTTCCAAATGTTTTGCGCCCTGTTGTCAAACGTAGCTTCCAGCCCACAAGGGTCGACATGCTTCCCTTGGCGCTGCGGCAGTCCTTTGACACCATGGTGACCGGACGGCCTGGCCCCGTTAATCTGGACATTCCCTACAACGTCTACCAAGAAGAGGCCGATGTAGAGGTACCACCTCCGTCACATGTTCTGGGGCTCCAGAGGTCAGCAGCAAGCCAGCAGGATATGACTGCCGTGATTGCGCTGCTGCGAGAGGCACATCGCCCGGTGTTTTTCATCGGGCACGGTGCAACGCTATCGGAAGCAGGGCCCGAGCTGGCGGCGCTGCAATCCCGACTGGGCATCCCGGTGATTACGTCTCCAAATGGAATGGGCTGTGTACCAGCCGACGACCCTTTGACTCTCGGCTTTATAGGCCGAAATGGCGCTTACCCGGCCAACCAAGCCGGACGCCACTCAGATCTGGTAATCACGATTGGAACCCGCTTTGACGATCGGTCGTCCTCTAGCTGGCTACCTGGCTATTCATGGAACTTTCCCAAAACCAAGCTCATTCACGTTGATATTGATCCGCAGGAATTGGGCAGAAACTACCCACCCACACTTGGCATAGTTGCGGACTGCAAAACATTTTGCGAACAATTGCTGGCTGCGATCAACGAGATGGGTGATATCGACGGAACCCCTTATGTCGCCTGGCGCGAACAGGTAAACGGTTGGCATACTGAATGGGAGAATTTTATTCGTCCCAACTTTAGTTCCGTAACTACGCCCATCCGTCCCGAATACGTCGTTGGAGCCTTGCAGGACGTACTGCCGGACGATGTCATCCTGTGTCTGGACTCCGGCGTACACCATAACTGGTTCATGCAGTTCTGGAAACCACGACGGCCACAAAGCATGCTCAACAGTTGGGGCTACTCATCGATGGGCTTTGGTGTCTGCGGCGTATTGGGAGCGCAATTGGCAGCACCCGACCGCACTTGTGTCGCAGTCGTTGGGGATGGTGGCTTCACCATGACGCCTTATGTCGTTTGCACCGCAGTTGAATACAACCTGCCTTGCATATGGATCGTCTGGAACAACTTTGCCTGGGGCGCCATCCGCGACATTCAGTACGGCATGTTCGGCGGGCGAGAAATTGGCACGGCTTTTTACAAAGGACAGCAAGGTCCTGGCGGCGAGCGCTACAACCCTGACTTTGCAGCCTGGGCAAGGGCAGCGGGTGCCGACGGCATGACAGTGACCCGCAGCGAAGACCTGCGTGCCGCCGTGGCACTGGCTGTCAAGAATCGCCGTCCCTGCGTGATTGATGTGCACGTTGACTCAGAGGTGCGTCCACCATCTACAGGCACTTGGCAGCTCCCACCCACGCCCTTTAAAGAACCTCTTTTTGGTAAGCCCTTCATTGCCTAATTGGCAATATAAGCACAATGAGCAGCCTCCTTCCCTGCCCTGAGCCCAATGGTGACACCCGCCCCTATTGGGACGCTGCGCGAGAAAATCGGCTTCTCATCCGCAAGTGCTGCGATTGCGGAACCTTGCACTTCATGCCACGCCATCTTTGTCCAGCATGTTGGTCTGACAAACTCGAATGGGTAGAGAGCCATGGACGCGGTACCGTGAACACCTTCAGCATCATCCACCGCGCACCCACTCCGGACTTCGGTGCAAACACACCCTATGTCATCGCCATGATTGATCTTGACGAGGGACCCAGAATGTTCGCAAACATCATCGGAGAGAATGCTTTGCAGGTAGCAATAGGCGACCGGGTATGGGTGACTTTTGAGGAGCGTGGTGATGGATTCAAGCTTCCGCAATTCAAGCTGAGCGGGAGCTGAAGCGCCATGACCCAATCTATATCACTTAAAAACCAGGTCGCAATTGTCGGCATCGGTGAGTCCGATATTGGCAAGGTACCCGGCATGTCGGGCCTAGGACTGAACGCGCAGGCCATGCGCCGCGCTCTTGACGACGCCGGGTTAAAGCCATCCGATGTCGATGGCCTTCTCACAGCCTACTCGTTTACAGAGTCTTACACCATGCTCGGCTCATCCATGAGTGAGTACACCGGCCTCAAACCCAGAATGTGCGCGTCCATGGTGGCAGGCGGTGCAAGCCCCGGCATTATGCTGCGGCATGCAGCACAAGCAATTACCTTGGGCCTCGCAGAGACCGTGATTGTGTGTGCTGGGGAAAATCGAGCAACAGGTCTGGGCCGAGAAGCTGCCATCGCAGTACTTGCCAACGTGGGGCATCCACAGTTTGAAAAGCCTTATGGCGGATCAATCCCCGGCTTTTACGCCATGGTAGCCAGACGGCACATGCACGAATACGGGACCACGCGACGGCAAATGGCCAGCGTCGCGGTCAATGCACGCAGTCACGCTTCAATGCATCCCAATGCGCAAATGAAATCGCCGTTGACCATCGAGCAAGTGCTTAGCTCCAAGCCGATCGCAGACCCCCTCCACATGCTGGATTGCTGCCTGATCTCCGATGCGGCGGGCGCCTTCGTTGTCACCTCTGCAGAATGCGCAAAAGACCTGCGCCAAAAACCAGCTTACCTGCTGGGCATTGGTGAGATGCATACCCATGAACACATCATGTGTGCACCCAGCATGACCCATTTCGGCGCGGCCGAATCAGGCCGCACGGCCTACCAGATGGCAGGCGTCAAACCAGCAGACATTCATGTAGCGCAGCTCTACGATTGCTTCACCATTGTTCCGATTATCGAACTGGAGGAGTTGGGCTTTGTGGAACCTGGTTCCGGTGGTGCTTTTTTTGAGCAGGGTCATGCCCATATTGGTGGCAAGTTACCTGTGAACACACACGGCGGCATGCTCTCACATGCGCATGCAGGTGCAGCTGGCGGACTTTTTGGCATCGTTGAAGCAGTCCGTCAATTACGTGGAAACGAACAGGCCCGGCAAGTTCAAGGCGCGCAACTTGCTCTTGTTCATAACGAAGGTGGGATTTTATCGTCGCATTGCACGATGATTTTTTCCAACCAGAAAGGCTAGCACCATGAACACACCATACCAACCACGGGGAAAGTATTTTGAAGACTTCGAGATCGGCGAAGAATTGGTGACGCCTGCCAGAACAATCACCAGCACAGATATTGTGAACTTTGCCTGCATTTCGGGTGACTTCAATGAAGTTCATGTCAACCACGAATATTGCAAAACCACACCGTTCGGCCAACCTGTAGCGCACGGTCCGCTGGTTTACGCAATCATGGGTGGCCTGCAGTACGCCAGTGGAATCAACGACGGAACACTGATTGCACTTCTCGGGATCGACAAATGGCGACTGCTCAATCCGGTTATGCACGGAGACACCATCCGCATGTATTCCAGGGTCATTGAAAAAAAAGAATCAAGCAAGCCTGACCGGGGTGTGATTGTTTTCGAGCGTAAATGTATCAAGCATGACGGTACGGTAGCTCAAGAGATGACAGCAACCATTTTGTACAAGCGACGTCCCAATAAATAGGAGTGACTACTGTGAGTTTTAATCTATCCCCCGATATGGAAGCCGTCAAAGACATGGTGGCCCGCTTCATGAAGAATGAAGTTGTACCTGTCATGGAGGACTACGAAAAACGACAGGCCTTCCCGCGTGACCTCATTCGCAAGGCTGGTGAAGCAGGCCTTTACGGCGCGGTATTTCCCGAGTCAGTAGGTGGCAGCAACATGGGTTATCTGGCCGCAGCGGTGATCATCGAAGAAATGTCACGCCTCGAAGTGCGCTTTACGTCCTGCAATAACCAGCAAGGTGGTACATGCCCGACATGCATCTATTTGGCGGGCACACCTGAACAGGTTGAAAAATATGTGCCAGACATGCTTTTGGGAAAGACCATCGGAATGATGTCGTTATCCGAATCCAGCAGTGGATCGGATGCCGCAGGCGCGATGAAAACCTTCGCCCGCCGTGATGGCGATGTCTACCGCATCAGCGGTGAAAAAATGTGGGCGTCCATCGCCAACGAAACAGATGTTGGAATTTTGCTGGCCAAGACGGACCGAGAAGCTGGTGCAAAAGGAATATCAGCATTCATTGTGGAACCCAAGAAATACCCTGGTTTCACCGCAAAGCCAATAGACCTGGTGGGAATGTCAAAGGCTTTCAGAACCAATATCGTGCATTTGGACGACTTTGTGGTCCCGGTTGAGAACCGATTAGGTGAAGAGGGTGAAGGCTTCAAAATCATTATGCGGGCACTGCAACCGGGCCGGCTGAATATTGCGGCAAAGTGTGTCGGCTTAGCTCAGGCGTGCTTTGAAGATGCGGTTAGTTACGCCAACGAACGCACTGTTAAACAACAGCCCATAGGCCGCTTTCAAATGATTCAAGACTTTATTGCTGAAATGGCAACAGCAATTGAGGCAAGTCGCGGTCTTGTTTATCGCCTGGCCAGTAACATGGACAACGGAGAGCCATCGAATCGAATTGCATCAATTGCCAAATACCACGCCTCACAAACAGCAAAAATGTGTGCGGACAAGACTCAACAAATTTTTGGTGGTTATGGCTTTGCCCGCGAGTACCGGATTTCCTGGATGCGTGTTTACGCCGATATGCTTTACAACGGCGAAGGCTCGGCCAATATTCAGAAAATAATCATCGCTGAGGATGCGCTGGGCTACAAAATGGCTGATCGACATCATGGCTCAGCCAACCTTCGTGATGTTCGAAAAACCGCCATCGGCATCGCCTCAAATAATTAAGGCTTAAATCCATCATGAGCTCTTCAAATTCAGACACAGTTTTTGTGTTGGGCGACATTAGTGTTGAACTGGAAGGCCACACTGCCGTTATTGAGATTCGTCGTCCACCCAATAATTTTCTCGATGTGGACTTGCTCTCGGACATTGCCACGGCATTAGAGCGCCTGGATCAAATTCCGCAGTGCCGCGCGGTTGTGCTTGCGGCAACGGGTAAGCATTTCTGTGCTGGCGGCAACCTGAAACAACGGCTTGAGGTCGAAGCGAAGGGAGAAAAGTTTGTCAAACCCGGTCGCCATCCCTACAAAGAGGCAAGGCGTCTCATGAGCACCCGCAAGCCCATCATCGCGGCAGTGCAGGGTAGCGCTATTGGTGCAGGTCTCGGACTGGCGGTGGTTGCAGACTTCCGTGTGACTTGCAAAGAAGCCCGTTTTGCCGCTAACTTCACCTCTATCGGTTTCGCCCCCGGGTTCGGCTTGACCATCACCTTGCCTCGCTTGATCGGTCAGCAGCAAGCTCGCTGGTTGTTTCTGACCGGCAAGCGTATCACTGGTACCGAGGCCTTCGAGCTTGGTTTGGCAGACCGGCTTGTAGAGCAAGATCAGGTGCGCGCTGTTGCTTTGGAGATGGCTAAAGAGATATCCAAAGCAGCGCCACTTTCTGTGCAATCAACGCGTGACATGCTCAATTCTTATACGCTGGCCGAATTCAGAGCCGCCACAGACCGCGAGTCTTTCGAACAAAACTGGTTGCGCGAAACGAATGACTACCGGGAGGGCGTAGAAGCTGCGGCCGACCGCCGTGACCCCGACTTTACTGGCACTTAATGAAAGAAGCTTTTCCAATGACAGATTTGATCGATGTGCATCTCCTCATCGCGGGCAAGTGGGAGACAGGAGCAAGTCATACCGAGGTCTTGGACAAGTTCCATTTGAAACCGTATGCCCGTACCCATGTTGCTTCGCAAGAGCATGTCAAGATTGCGGTTGCTGCGGCCTACTCCGCCTATAAAAGTTCGGCACTGACCCCCTACGATCGTGGGGCCATCCTGGACCGGACAGCGGTAATTATTGAGCGAGAGACGGATAAGTTTGTGAAAGCTCTTCAGACAGAAGGTGGCTTCACATTGTCAGACTCGCAAGGCGAAATACGGCGCAGCATACAGACTTTCCGCCTTTCAGCCGAAGAAGCGCGTCGCCTGGTTGGTCAAGTGGTTCCAATGGAAGGCGCACCCCAACAATCGGGAAGACTGGGCTTCACCATTCCAGTTCCCTTAGGCGTAATCTGCGCGATCACGCCTTTCAACGCACCTGTCAACACTGTCGCGCACAAGATCGGACCGGCCATTGCTGCGGGTAATGCTGTGGTCGTCAAGCCGTCGAGCAGTACCCCTTACACGACCAACCTTTTAGCGGCCGCACTGATTGAAGCTGGTCTTCCAGCCGGGCTGATTTCTGTGATCCACGGTGGCTCACAAGTTGCACACTGGTTGATCTCAGAACCGGCTATTAAATTTTTTGCCTTTACCGGGAGTACTGAAGTAGGACGGGATATTCAACAACGTGCAGGGCTGCGCCGCACACAAATGGAACTGGGAAGCATAGCTTTCACCATGCTCAGCGCAGACACCAACTTAGATGTTGCCTTGCCCAAGGTTGTAGGCGCTGCATACCGGAAAGCTGGACAAGTTTGCACCTCCATCCAGACCTTGCTGGTAGAGCGTAGTCGCATGGCAGAGGTTGAAGAGCGCCTGACGAAGATGGTCAATCAGCTACCATTTGGCGACCCTTTCAACCCCAAGACACAGGTCGGCCCTGTGATCAGCCTTGCTGCTGCCAAGCGAATTGAAAGCTGGATTGACGAAGCAGTTCATCGTGGGGCGCGTGTTCTTGCCGGGGGCCCACGTCAAGGCGCAGTCATCCCACCGACACTTCTTGCGAATGTGGACGACTGCTGCAACGTCAGTTGCAACGAAGTTTTCGGACCTGTCATGGCATTGGTTCCCTACGATTCAGTCGAGGAGGCCATCGACCGCATCAATTCGACACCCTACGGATTAGCGACTGGCTTCTTTACCAACCGCTTAGACGATGCCATGAAAGCGGTACGCCAGCTCGATGTAGGCGGTGTGCATATTAACGAGACATCAAGTTCGCGCGTTGACCTCATGCCCTATGGCGGCACTAAAGACTCCGGATTCGGACGCGAAGGTCCAGCCCACGCCGTGCATGAAATGTGTGAGATGCGTATGGTCAGTTTCTTAGCTTGAATCCGGTATGGTTACCGGAACTTGGCAACTAGTGGGTGCGGTGGTGTGCCGGCCAGAGCATTTTCACAACCTCACGCTCACTTGCGTAGGCATAGCAGCTATCAATCTTTGAAGGCACTCCATCTGGCCCCATTTTTCGGCCCCGATCGACACGTAATCCACGAATACCTTGCAATGCCGTTGTGGCCATAGGTATCAACATCTCGGCAAGATGGGTGCAGCCCGCAGAACCGCGCAGGTTTTCCTTGACCAGGTTAGACCAGCCCTTGGCAATTTGCTTGCCAACCAGAAACGACAGCGTGTTTTCTGCCTCCTTACACACGGGCCAAGGTGTCACGTCTGATGAGGCCTCAATATTCTGAACAACCAAATCATCATTGACAGTAAAGCGTAATTTGAGATCATGCAGCGACTGCCCCGGCGGTATCGGTTCAGGGGAGCTCTCACGTAAAAAAGGAAAAGGCTTTGTGTCTACAAGGCGGGCTTCCACATCGTAAAGGCCATCCTCACGCAAAAAAGTACGCATATCGATGCTGCGATGGTGCACCTCGCGGCGCAAAGAATTAGGTGACAGCGGCATTGGTATCTTTAGTTATTTGTTCGACCCTCAAAAGTCAAGCGGCTCCGGGAAGCCGAACATCGCTTTGACCTCCAAGTATTCTTCCAGTCCGAATCGTCCCATTTCTCGCCCATTTCCAGAGTGCCGGTAACCACCCATAGGCGCAGCGGTATTGCTGGGAACACCATTGAGGAAGACACGACCTGCCCGCAA
The DNA here is from genome assembly GCA_945901665.1 of Bordetella parapertussis. Next base: position 10,924 of record CAMDLJ010000026.1, read on the forward strand.
TTGTGAGCCAACCTCGTACCCTTTGCGCAAATCACCTGCAAATACATAAGCGCCTAAGCCATAGGGCGTCCCATTAGCAATTCGAATCGCCTCATCCTCCGTGGCATAGCTCAATACGACCAACACGGGACCAAAGATTTCTTCCTGTTCTATTGTCATGCCCGGACGAACATTTGAAAAAACAGTGGGGCGGATGTAGTAACCCTGTTCCAGACCGCCTGGGCGACCAAGCCCACCAACAGCCAACGATGCGCCCTCATCCAGTCCGGTCTGGATGTATCGCTGGATCCGCTCGTACTGGGCTTTGTTGATCACCGGACCCATCGTAGTTTTGGGGTCTTTCGGATCCCCAAGGCGGACATGTTCAACCTCTTCAAGCAGGAGCCGAAGCAATTCTCCATGCTGACTTTGATGCACGAGTATGCGGCTAGGAGCATGGCAAGACTGCCCGCTGTTGGTAAATGCACGCGTCACGTTCCACTTAGCAGCAGCAGCTAAATCGGCATCCTGCAACACAAGATTGGCCGACTTGCCGCCAAGCTCCTGACAGACCCGTTTGACGGTAGCCGCAGCCGACTGTGCGATCAAAATGCCCGCTCGGGTTGAGCCGGTAAAAGAAATCATGTCGACATCAGGGTGTGTGCACAGAGCATGACCCACCGTCTGGCCATCTCCAAGCACCAGATTGACAACGCCTTGGGGTACGCCGGCTTCTTGAAATATTTCCATCATGAGGATGGCAGTAACTGACGAATATTCGCTGGGCTTGATGACTGCAGTGCAACCTGCAGCCAGAGCCATTCCTAATTTGGTAGCTATCAACTGAGCAGGCCAGTTCCATGCGGTAATCAGCCCGCACACCCCAATTGGTTCACGGCGCACCAGATTGCCATCGACGCTGGCTTCGAATTTGTAGTCAGTCAGTGTTTTGATGGCTTGCTTGAATGAATCCAGAGCAGCGCCGGTCATGATCTTATTGCTGCAGGGAGCTCCCATTTCTTGGGTAATGGCTGCGGCCAATTCCGCCTCACGTGCAGCAAACCGGTCAACAATTCGTTGTAGAAGGCTGATGCGTTCTTCTTTGCTGGTTTTACTGAATAAAACAAAAGCGCGGCGCGCTGCCTGCACAGCAAGATCTACCTCCAGCTTGCCCGCCAGCGCCAGCGTGCCAATGGGCCGCTCTGTTGATGGATCGATGAGCTCGAATCTTTGGGGGGCATGCGGAACAACCCAAGCGCCATCGATAAAGCATTTGTCGTAAATTTTCATTTCTAAATTCTCCATCCCAAATCGACAAGTGCTTTTATGCTGGCTGCGATTGCTTCGTCAGGTTTACGGTCAATGATTTCTAGCACCGGGTTTCCTTGAAATCCGATCTCTTTAAGTACGGCAGGCAACGGTGAAAAATCTACCGTTCCCAGTCCAACCGCATCATGGCGGTAAACAGACTGATTGGTATCTGAAAGGTGAACTACTTTTAGCCTTGAGGCGCAAGCACGCAAACCATCGCACGGGTCTTCACGCATAAAGTGGCCGTTGGCAACGTCGTAGACAACACCGATTCGGGGGTCTGCATAGTTCTCAATGGCAGTCAGCATTTCATCAATTCGCGGCAAGAAGCTGAAGGGCATATTCTCAATAAAAATCGCAGTGCCGCATTCATGCGCCAATGGCACCAAGGTGTCTAAAGCCTGGTACATGTGGTCCACCATCGTTTGACGTTCCATGGGAAACAAGGGGTTGGCTTTACCGGTGCCGATGACAACACCATTGGCGCCAAGGTCGCCAGCCAGGCGCACTATTTCCCGCAAGATTGACATCGTCATTGCTCGCATTTCATCGCTAGCTGCTGCAATGTTGATATCTAAATTGGGCATATTGAGAGTGCCTATATTCAGGCCTTCACCATCCATATACGCTTTCAGTTCACGCCTCTGATCAACACTTATGTGCGCAGGCCAAAGATGGCCAGGGTACATCATCAATTCAAATTCACGAAAGCCTTGTGCAGCCAGCCGCTTCACACAATCCGTTACATGAAAATCTAAGATGTAGGAATATGTATTGGCGGCAAACAGACTGCCAGTGGAATAGGGCTCCACAATGCCTCTAGACCCGGCCATCAGATGGATGACCCACCTGCTGCATTAGAACGAAAAGTATTCTTTGCCTGAGGTTTTTGCTCACCGAATGCCCCACTTGATTTAAGCCGCGCAACTTCTGCCACTGTGAAGCCAAGATACTTGGTGAGTACAGATTCATTATGCTCGCCAAGCCGAGGAATCCGGGGACGTTGTAGTGGTTTCTCAAACCACGCCGTATTGGCAGGCAAGGTAAATACACCGCCGATACCATCTTCAACATCCCACAGTGCGCCGCGCTGTAAAAGATATTTATCTCGCACAACTTCTTCCATCGAAAGAATAGGTGCTACGGGTACATCTACATCGATCAGTTTTTGAGTAATCTGCGCGCGGGTGTGTGCGCGGGTGAATTCCTCTGTTATCGCATGAACCTCTTTTTGGTGCTTGGCGCGCTCGCTATACGTTGAGTACCGCGGGTCAGAACCTAGTTCGGGCCTTCCCATAGCAACACAAAATCGTTGCCAAAAATCATCGCGGTTCACGCCAATGCTTACAGCACCATCAGAGGCTGGAAATGCGCCATAGGGTATTCCATGGAAACTGTTGGAGCCTTCGAAATCAGAGACCAATTGCTCCTGAACCTGTGCGCGCCCCATTGCAACTGAAATCATGGGCAGCATGCATTCCACCAACCCCAAATCAATCAACTTGCCTTCGCCGCAGCGATCCTGCTGACGGAGCCCCAACAGAATTGCAGCATGCGCGGACACCGAAGCAGTGATATCACCCAAAGCAAATCCACACCAAACAGGGTTGCCGGAATGGTCTTTGGTAAGACCTGTTGCACCGGACAGGGCCTCTGCAACAATTGCCAGCCCTGCCCTGCCGGCTGACTCGCCTGAATTTTCCATTCCAAACCCGGAAATACACGCAACGATTAGACGGGGAAATCGCTCATGCAGATCACGTGGATGTAGCCCAAGACGTTCCAGCGCAGACACGCGCATGTTAGTCACAAAAACATCAGCGCCCTCAATGAGCCGCAGCATGATTTCAGCCCCCTCGGGATGCTTAAGGTCCAGCACAACACTTTGTTTGTTTCGATTCAGTGAAGCGTAATACGCGGTCACGTCACCCAATTCGGTGCTACGCATCGGTTGGCGATGCCGTGTGAGCTCACCGTCGGGAGGCTCAATCTTGATGACGGAGGCTCCTTCATCAGCAAGCATTTGGCAACAGTAAGGTCCCGCGATCAAATGCGCGAGCTCAACAACTTTGACACCAGCCAGCGGCGCTTGGCGGGGGAGCTTGCTTTGCATAAGTTCAATAGGCGGAGTGGAAATTTCTTATATTTTCAGTTAGTGCAACGTTTGCGTCGAGTCGCTTTTTTTGTTGCGTACGGTAAGTTGTGCTGACCTGTTGCCATCGGCGGACTTCGGCTTCTGGGCTCATGTTCCTTTTCGATGTGGTAATGCATGGTTACCTAAGCATCCAGAAATTCCAACTTGACGAGACAAGGTTCAAAAGCCAGACTCGACATCAAAGGAAAAGTGAGTAGCTTGATCGACTTCCTGATGAATACTCATGAAATGAGTAGCGCGCAAAGTGCCTGCGTAACACCAAATAAACGGAGACAACTTAATGAAACTCACACGTCGACAGGTTTTATATGCAGGGCTGTTAGCCGCTTCAAGCTCGGCGACATCCCAGGCAGCTTGGCCTACGGGCCGTCCAATACGAATGATTGTTC
>CAMDLJ010000027.1 GCA_945901665.1 Bordetella parapertussis
CTGCCCAGCTTGGCCACGGGCCAGCACCTGGGCGGCTACGGCATCGTGGTCGCTGGCGTGGGCGGCACAGGCGTCATCACCATTGGCCAGTTGCTGGGCATGGCCGGTCACTTGGAAGGCCTGGGCGTGGTCACCCAAGACTCGGCAGGTCTGGCGCAAAAGGGCGGCGCCACCTGGAGCCATGTGCTGTTGGCCAGCTCGGCCGATGACATCCGCACCACCCGCGTGGGCGTGGCTGATTTGGTGATTGGCTGCGACCCCATCGTGAGCGCCGGAAAAGAAACGGTGCAGCGCATGCGCGCCGGGCGCACCCGTGTGGCCATCAACGACCACGGCACCCCCACCGCTGCCTTTGTGAAAAACGGCGCTTGGGGCAACCCCAGCGAGGGCTGCGTGGCCGACGTGCTGCAAGCCATTGGTGGGGCCGATGCCGCAGCACAGCTGGGCGCGTTTGATGCCAACACCATCGCCACCCGTTTGATGGGCGACAGCATTTACATCAACCCCATGATCTTGGGCTTCGCCTGGCAAAAGGGCTGGATTCCTTTGCGCCGCGCATCACTGCACCGCGCCATCGAGCTCAATGCCGTGGCCGTGGCCAACAATTTGGCCGCCTTCGAATGGGGCCGCCGTTGTGCCCATGACTTGCCAGCGGTGTTGGCCTTGCTGCAACCGGCGCAAGTGGTGCAGTTCAAAAAACGCACCCCTTTGGAAGACACGATCACCCAGCGCGAAGCCTTTTTGACCGACTACCAAAACGCTGCCTATGCCGCCAGCTACCGTGCTTTTGTGGACCGGGTGCTGGCGCAAAGCTCGCCCGCGCTGGCCGAGGCGGTGGCACGCAACTTGTTCAAGCTCATGGCCTACAAGGACGAATACGAGGTCGCCCGCTTGCATACCGACACCGGGTTTTTGCAGCGCATTGCCCAGCAGTTTGAGGGCGACTACCAGGTGGTTTACCACTTGGCGCCGCCCTTGCTGGCGCAGCGCAACGACAAAGGCGAGCTGCAAAAACGCCGCTATGGCTCGGCCATGCGCTGGGGCTTTCAAGTGTTGGCCCGCTTGAAGGGCTTGCGCGGCACGGCTTTGGATGTGTTTGGTTACACCGATGAGCGGCGCAGCGAGCGCGCCTTGATTGGCGAATACCGCGCCAGCATCGAGCAGGTGTTGGCCCAATTCAGCCCCGAGCGACAAACCCTGGCCCTCGAGATCGCCCGCATCCCCGAGCAGATCAAAGGCTATGGCCATGTCAAAGAGCGCCACTTGCACGCCGCCCGCACCCAATGGGACGCCTTGATGGCGCGCTGGTCCCAGCCGCAAGCCAATCAGCGCAGGGCTTGAGCCCTGGGTTTCTCATGATCTGCATCCGCCATGCTTGGCCGTGGCGCATTTCAGTGGGCTCAAGCAAGCCCATATCTGATTGAAAATCAAGGGTCAAAGAATTGCCGCGCATCGCGCGCAATGACCGCGTCGCTGCCATGCCGACCTGCTCAAGGGCATTCAGAAACATTAAATTTAGCTATAAATAGTTACTTTGGGTTATATTAGAGCCTCTTCAACATCCAAAGGTAAAGCATGAAAACAAAACTTTCTCACCTCGCTGTTGGGGCGCTTCTGTGCACCACAGGGGCGGCCCAGGCCCAAGGCATATCCGCGGTTCAGGGTTTGCGCTTTGATGTGGGCTACAGCCTGATCAAGCTGGCCACACCACCGACCAGCTACGACCCGGTGGGCATTCGCTTGGGCATCAGCAAGGCCTTTTTTCCGGGCATCGATGTCGAAGGCGTGTTGGGCACGGGCGTGCAATCGGGCAAAAACAGTGTGAGCCCAACATTGACCAAGGACGTGGGCCCGTTGTGGGGCGCCTACATCAAGCCCAGCATGCCCATCACCCCCGACATTGGCTTTTTTGCCCGGCTGGGCTTTGCCAGCACCCAAATCAAAAACGGCGACACCTACAACGGCTTGTCCACCGGCTTGGGCTTGAACTACGCGCTGGACCGCCATATGCGCGCCTATGCCGACTACACCTATTACAAAACCAGCGACACCATTGGTATTTCTGCCCTCACCTTCGGTGTCAATTACGGGTTTTGATGCCCAACCCGGCAAGCTGCCCCGACAAAAGCCACCCGTTGCGCACTGCGGGTGGCTTTTTCTTTAAGCCCCTTGTGTGACCGGTAGCGTCAGCGCCGATGGGTATGGGGCCGTGTGCCACACCGCCCCGGGTCAGGGGTTATAGACCGCCCCGTTGTGGGGTCTTGGAGCCCAATTTCTGACGCAGCCACGCACGCATACAATCCGCGTTTGCCTGCGCCAGGCCAACCAACCGGTGGTCAAGCCGACCATCCCGCATCCTTTGGCGGGTTCTGCGCAGGCCCCCCCAAACCGAGGAGTCGCCCGTGTTCATTTCTTCCGCATTTGCCCAAACCGCCCCCGCCGCCGCTGGTGGCAGCGACATTGGCTCGTCATTGATGAGCATGCTGCCCCTGTTGCTGATGTTTGTGGTGCTGTATTTCGTGATGATCCGCCCCCAAATGAAGCGCCAAAAAGAGCACAAGGCCATGATTGACGCCTTGGCCAAGGGCGATGAGGTGGCCACTGTGGGTGGTTTGCTGGGCAAAATTTCGCGCATCGGCGACACCACCTTGGGCCTGGAGTTGGCCACCGGTGTCGAGGTGAATTTGCAGCGCTCGGCCGTGGTGCAAGTGCTGCCCAAAGGCACCGTCAAATAAACCCCTTTATCACCCAAGGGGCCGTGGGTGCCATGCGCACCCCAAGGCCCCTCGCCTGAGGCGATCATGAACCGTTACCCGCTGTGGAAGTACGCGATCATTGTGGTCGCTTTGTTGATGGGTGGGCTCTACACCCTGCCCAACTTTTTTGGTGAAGCCCCGGCCGTGCAGGTGTCAGCGGCCAAGGCCATCTACAAAGTGGATGCGGCCTTGCAAACCAAAGTGGCCCAAGCCCTCAAAGATGCCAGCATCGAGCCCACCGGTTTGAGCCTGGAGGGCAATTCGCTCAAGGTGCGCTTGGCCGACACCGACACCCAGCTCAAGGCCAAAGACGCGATCCAAAAAGCCCTGGTGCCCGACCCCGAGCAAGCCCCGTATGTGGTGGCGCTGAACCTGATCTCGCGCTCACCGCAGTGGCTGACCGCGATGAATGCTGTCCCCATGTACCTGGGGTTGGACTTGCGTGGCGGTGTGCACTTCATGCTGCAAGTGGACATGGCCGCCGCTTTGAGCAAAAAAATCGATTCCACCGCAGGAGACCTGCGCTCGGTGCTGCGCGAAAAAAAACATTCGCCACAGCGGCATTTCTCGCAGCGGCGACACCATTGAGTTGCGCTTGCGCGACGCCGCCACCTTGGAGGCCGCGCGCAACCTGATCAAAGAGCAATTTGCCGATGTGGCCTTCACCGACGCACCCGACGCGGGCGAGTTCAAGTTGAGCGCCAGCTTAAAGCCCGAGGCAGCGCGGCGCGTGCAAGACCAAGCCTTGAAGCAAAACATCACCACCTTGCACAACCGCATCAACGAGCTGGGCGTGGCCGAGCCGGTGATTCAGCAACAAGGGCTGGACCGCATCGTGGTGCAGCTGCCGGGCGTGCAAGACACCGCCAAGGCCAAAGACATTTTGGGCCGCACCGCCACACTGGAGATGCGCTTGGTCGACGACAGCCCCGAGGGCACTGCGGCAGCGATGGGTGGCGCGGCCGTGCCCTACGGCATGGAAAAATTTCGCGAGCGCAATGGCCAAGTGGTGATTGTCAAAAAGCAAGTCATCTTGAGCGGCGACAGCCTGACCGATGCCCAGCCTGGTTTTGACTCGCAAACCCAGCAACCCAAGGTGGACCTGACGGTGGATGCCAAAGGCGGGCGCATCATGCGCGACACCAGCCGCGAAAACCTGAAAAAGCGCATGGCCATCTTGTTGTTTGAAAAGGGCCGTGGCGAGGTGCTGACCGCGCCGGTCATCCAAGGCGAGTTGGGCAACCGGTTCCAAATCTCGGGCTCGATGAGCGTGACCGAGGCCGCCGACTTGGCTTTGCTGTTGCGCGCGGGCTCTCTGGCCGCGCCCATGGAGATCATCGAAGAGCGCACCATTGGCCCGAGCCTGGGCGCAGAAAACATTGCCAAAGGCTTTGACAGCGTGCGCTGGGGCTTTGCCGCCGTGGCGCTGTTCATGTGCGTGTACTACATGCTGTTTGGCATCATCTCCAGCGTGGCGCTGGCAGTCAACTTGTTGCTCTTGGTGGCCGCGCTTTCCATGTTGCAAGCCACTTTGACCTTGCCCGGTATGGCGGCCATGGCCTTGGTGCTGGGCATGGCCATTGACGCCAACGTGCTCATCAACGAGCGCGTGCGCGAGGAGCTGCGCAATGGCGTCTCGCCACAAGCGGCCATCCATGCGGGCTACGACCGTGCCTGGGCCACCATCTTGGATTCCAACGTCACCACCTTGATCGCTGGCTTGGCCTTGCTGACCTTTGGTTCCGGCCCGGTGCGCGGTTTTGCGGTGGTGCACTGCCTGGGTATCTTGACCAGCATGTTCTCGGCCGTGTTCTTTTCTCGCGGCCTGGTCAACCTGTGGTACGGGCGGCAGAAAAAATTACAAGCCGTCTCGATTGGCACCATTTGGCGCCCTGACAGCGGCAAGGCTGTGGCCACGCGCGACTGACCCCACCCCTATCTACATCAGGATATCCGGCCATGGAATTTTTCAAAATCCAAAAAGACATCCCGTTCATGAAGAACGCGCTGGCGTTCAACTTGGTGTCCTTCATCACCTTTGTGGCGGCGGTGTTCTTCTTGTTCAGCCGGGGGCTGCACCTGTCGGTGGAGTTCACCGGCGGCACCTTGATGGAGGTGGCCTACACCCAGCCCGTGGACGTCAACCAAGTGCGCGACACCATTGGCAAGCTGGGCTTGACCGATGTGCAGGTGCAAAACTTTGGCTCCACCCGCGACGTGCTCATCCGCATGCCGGCCCTCAAAGGCCAAACCTCAGCCCAGCAAAGCGAACAAGTGCTGGGCGCCCTCAAGGCCGCAGACCCGGCGGTCGAGTTGCGCCGCACCGAGTTTGTCGGGCCCCAGGTGGGCGACGAGCTGGCTGTGGATGGCTTGAAGGCGCTGGGTTTTGTGGTGCTGGGCATCATGTTGTATTTGGCCTTTCGCTTTGAATGGAAGTTCGCCGTCGCGGCCATCATTGCCAACTTGCACGATGTGATCATCATCTTGGGCTTTTTCGCTTACTTTCAGTGGGAGTTTTCGCTCCCTGTGCTGGCAGCGGTGCTGGCAGTGCTGGGCTATTCGGTCAACGAGTCGGTGGTGATTTTTGACCGCATCCGCGAGAACTTTCGCCGCTACCGCAAGATGAACACCCGCGAGATCATCGACAACGCCATCACCGCCACCATCAGCCGCACCATCATCACCCACGGCAGCACCCAGCTCATGGTGCTGGCCATGTTGTTTTTTGGCGGCCCCACCCTGCACTACTTTGCTCTGGCGCTGACCATTGGCATTTGCTTTGGTATTTACTCGTCGGTGTTTGTCGCCGCCGCCATCGCCATGTGGCTGGGCATTGAGCGCGAAGACCTGATCAAGCCCATCGCCAAAGACGGCGTGGTCGACGAAGACCCCAACGACCCCAATTCGGGCGCGCGCATCTAAGCCGCCTTCAGCGCCCTTACCGTCCCCCTGGCCAGTGGGGGCGGCCTCTTTTTGACACCACTCCTTTTCGGGGGCGACTGCCCCCCGTGCCTTGGTACGCCCATGCGCTGGGCACGCCCGTGAAATTTGCGCGCCCATGATTGGACCATCAAAAAGATAAAAATAGCGACTCAGTAGCCTTTAATAATTAATTTGTTGCAATTAATCAACAATTAACATTACTTACACACTTAAAGTAACTTCTTAGGAGTACATTTCATGTAGGCAATATTGCCTACTAAATGAACCATCCTCAGGAGGAAAACCATGAAAGTCAACCCAAAAATTCTCAAACAAAAACAAAAAGGTTACAGCTTGATTGAATTGTCAGTGGCCTTGTCCATCGTGGCAGTGGTCATCGTCGCCGGTCTGTTGGGTGCGCGCCAGGTCTTGTTGTCCAACTCCGTCAACAGCCAAATTCGCGAAAGCAACCAAACCATTGCCAAATTGAGAAAAGCCCTGGCTCGGCAAACCGACACCGCTGGGCTGACGGGCAGCAATGCCGGTCTGTTGGGTGTGTGGCCCAACGACCGCTCCAGCTGCACCACTGGCGAATCGCCGGTGTGTACCAACCGGTCGGTGTTCAACCAAGCCTTTGAGCACGCTTTCACCAACCCCGTCGCCCACGGCAATAACCTGCCCATCAACGGCGGCGTGATGTATGTGCTGTGGCATGTGCCCAACCAGGCCTGCACCGACTTGGTCAATGGCTTGGACGCTTCGGCCTATGCCTTGTATGCGGGTGTATCCACTGCCGCGCAACCCACCGCAGGCACGGTCCCAGCGGGCTTTGCCACCGTGAAAGCACCCGACGCCAGCACCGTCAGTGTGGCCAACCTCGCCGCGGGCTGCGCCAACTCCTCAGGCTACAGCGACATTTACGCCGCCATTCAACTTTGATGCACACACCCAAACTTGAAAGAAATCACATGACACACACCACCGTAACACAAGCACCCCGGGCTTTGCGGCGCCAACAAGGTTTTGGCCTGGTCGAGCTGGGCATCAGCCTGACCCTGATCGCGGTCCTGCTGTTGGGGGCCTTCTACATTGTGAGCAACATCCGCACCAGCACCGTGCAAAAGGAATTCACCCAGAGTTCCAGCCAGGTCATGGCTGCGGCAAGCAAGTACATGGCCAAAAACCGCTCTACGAGCGCGGTCACAACGGACATGCTGGTGGGGACTGGGGGAGGTCAGGCGGACAAAATGATCACGCACCCGACGAACACCGCACAGAGGGCCATCCGAAGCGCCATCCCTGGCGCGTGGGAGGACATTGGGAATAATTTTTTTAATCTCAAGAACGGCGCTGACACCAATTTCTTTGCATATGCCAATGAATCCATTGTGTACCGCATCAACAAGGTGCCCAAAGAGTATTGCAACTTTGTGGTGGGCGAACTGGCCCGCAACCCGTCAGTGGCCAAAGTGTCGGGCAGGGTGTGGACAGCCAACACGAACTCCCCCGCAGGCCTTGCTGGAAACGAGTTGGCCTGGGGCCCCGCCCTATACAACAGACAAAACTCAGCAGTGGGATTAGGCTCAACCAGCGTCACATCGATGTGTGCCAACCCTTACACAGAAATTTTTGCGTTGGTGGTGCCTGTCTGAGGCTTTGGGCGCATGTTCAGCACCCAAACCATCTGCCGGCCAAGCCTGCGCCCAGGACGCGGGCCCGTGCGGCTTGCCTGTGCCTTGGCCTGTGCATGTGGGCTTGCTGGCGCGGGCGCGGCCAACGGGCTGGCCGCGCCCGCCAGCGCGCTGCCCGCGACCGTGAGCGCGCTGGCACCGATGGACTTGGCCGTCGAGTGGGTCAGCCGCCACCACCAACCGGTGTATGCCAACCCCTCGTGGGCCATGGCAAAAGAGGCCAGCGCCGAGGGCGACCCACAAACATGGCAGGTGTTGCTGCAAGACAAAACACTGTCCCAAACCTTGTTTCGCTGGGCCCAAGCCGCGGGATGGCAAATCCAGTGGGACGCCGAGCGCGACCACCCCATCGAGGCCAGCATACAGATTCAGGCCACCTTCGTGCAGGCCTTGAAGATGGTCATGGAGTCGCTGGGTGAGAGCGAGTACCCATTGCAGGCGGTGCTCAACCCGCAAACCCGCAGCATGCGGGTGGTGCGCCACAACGAAAGCCCTCGCCGATGAGGCCTGCCACGGGGTGCGACATGGCACCGCTTGAAAGACGGCTTTGGGGCCCGTGGCTGCATGTTGGTTTGGCGACCTTGATCTTGTGGCTGGCGGGGTGTTCCAGCACCACCGAGCAAAAAGCCCAGCAAGACCACCAAGCCACCCAGGCCAAACTGCAAATGGCATCGGATCAGCTGTACGCGGCGCAGCGCAGCAACCCGGTGGTCAAGCTCGACCCCGTGGCCCGGTTCACCGGCAAAACCGTGGTCTACCAACCCACGCAAATGCTGCCCGCGCACATCGGGCGGGTCACCATGCGCATGCCCGGTCGGCACAACCTGCGCACCGTGGCCAGTTTGATCGAGCGCTTGGTCGACATACCGGTCACTTTGTCTGAGGACGCGTTGTTGCCGCAGTCCGAATTCGCGCCCATGGCCAGCATGCAAAGCCAAGGCGGCGCATCTGGCGGTGCCGCCAGAGCCCCGGGGTCAGCTGGCAATGGGGCCGCGCAGGGCGCTCAGGCAGGGGCGCAAAGCGAAGAAGCCGCGCTGACCCAAAGCGCCGCTTTGGCCGTGCAAAAAGCCGGCGGGCCGCGCAGCTGGGTGGCGCTGGCCACGGGGGCCGCGGAGATTGAACTCAACCACCAAGGCACCCTGGCGGGCTTGCTCGACCATGTGGCCTTGCACCTGGGGCTGAAGTGGCGCTACAGCGAAGGGCGAATCCATTTTTACCGCATCGTCAGCCGCACGTTTGTGGTCAAAACCATGCCGGGCAACCTGACGCAGTCGGGCGGTGTGAGCGTGGGAACCATGGCCGTCAATGGCAACTCCGAGGTCAACATCTGGAGCGGGATCGAAAAAAACCTGGCGCTGATGATGTCGCGCTATGGGCGCTTTCATGTGGACCAAAGCATGGGCACGGTGACGGTGCACGACGCCAGCATCAATGTGGAGGCGGTGGACCGCTATGTGGACAGCCTGAACCGACAACTTGGTCGCCAAGTGGCCCTGCATGTGGAGGTGTTGCAAGTGACATTGAGCAACGAGCACCAAGCGGGCATCGATTGGAATTGGGTGATTGGCTTTCGGGGCGGGGGCAACATCAATCTGGCTGGGCCACCGTCGCTGACCAAAAACGCGGCCAGTGTGGGCTTTGTCAGCGGGCAGGGCAGCAACGAGTGGATGGTGCGCGCCCTGGAGCGCTTTGGGCGGGTCAGCTCGGCTTACGCCAGCGTGATCACCACCATGAACCGACAACCCGTGCCGCTGGGCTCGCAAAGCACGCAAAGCTACCTCAAGCAAATTGGGGCCACCCTCACCACGGCGGCCAATGGCAGCACGGTGTATGGGCCACCCAGCCTGATGCCGGGTGAGGTGACCACGGGTTTTAGCATGAGCTTGCTGCCCATCGTGCTCGACTCCAACCACGTGTTGATGCACTGCGCCATCAACATCAGCTCGCTCAAAGAACTGGTCACCTTCTCTAGTGGTGTGGGGCTGGCCCAGCAGTCGGTGCAGCAACCCAATGTGTCGTCGTTCAGCACCCAGCAGCGCATGACGGTCAAGTCGGGCGAAACCATTGTGCTGAGCGGTTATGAAAACGAATCCACCGAAAGCAAACAAACCGATGTGATGCGCAATGCGTTGCCCGGCAGCCGGGTCAACACCCGCGACAAAACCACCTTGGTGGTGCTCATCACACCCAAGCTGCTGGACATCTGACCATGGCCGATGTATCCATCCACAGCGGCGTGCGCTCACCCCTCAGTGTGTGGCGCCAGTGGCGCCGCAAAGCCGCCCAGCCCCGCAACGTGCAGACCACGGCACCCGCCCAACTCATCGTCATCGAGGGGGTGCGATATGTGGTGGGTTTGGAATGGCGGCTGTTGCCACCCACGCGATCGCTGCAGCGCACCCTGAGCTTGGCGCGCAAAGAAAGCAAAAGCCAGTATGTCTTGACCGACATGGAAGACATCATTGGGTTTTGTGGGCCCTTGCCCTACCAATGGACCCTGGCCTATTCGGCGGCCCTGCATTTGGCTGGGCGCTTGTCTCAAGGGGGCTTGGAGATGTATGCCTTTGCGCTGGCCAATGGACAGAGCATGGTGGTGGCCCTCAACGAGTCGCGGCCCATTCCTGGCTTTGACTTTGTGGGCGAAGCGGACATTGCCCGCGGCCTGATCGACGAGTTTTTGGCCATTCAACAAGGCCAACCGATCCGCTTGGTGGGCAATGCCGGTTGGCTCGAGGGCGAAGAAAGCGTGGTTTTGGAAGACATCTTTGCCCAGCCTGTGCGCGCCGCACGCTTGAAGCGCTTGTGGGCGGACAACGCCGTCAAATGGGCGGCAGGTGCAGCAGGGGTGCTGACTTTGGCCGTGGCGGGTGGAAATTATTGGGTGGAGATGGAACGCGCGGAGATGATCGCTGCCGCACAAAACCCATCGATAGACCCCAATGCCCAATACCAAAAAGCGCTGGCCCAGGCCTGGGCGGAGGTGCCCGCCCCTGGGCCGCGCCTGTTGCGGCAGTGGCAAAACCTGATGGCCGATCTGCCCCTGGTGCATGCAGGCTGGCGTTTGAAAAATGTCGAATGCGATGCGAAATTCTGCAAAGCCCAGTGGTCACGGATATACGGCACCTATGCCGATTTTTTCAAGCAACTGCCGCCCAACTGCCAATCCGCCCAAGAGGTGCAAGAAGGCGACAACGCCTTGCAAGCCATAGTGGTGTCTAACCACAGTGTGGCGGCTGAAGATATCGAAACCCCATGGCGCAACGCCACCTTGCCACGCATGGACCATGCGCTGCGTGAACTCGCCAGCGACTTGCAAAACTTCTCCCTGCTCGGGCAGTTGCGTGTGGAGCTGAGCAAGCCCACTTTGTTTGGCGGCACCCAGGACCCACTGACACTCGATGCGGCGGTGATGACTGGCCAATGGACAGTTCAACACGATGCATCGACCTTGGGGTATTTGACCGTGCCCAGCTATGGCGTGCCCAAGCGCTTGGTGTTGCAAGTCAGCCCCACCAAAGAAAAAAGCGCCATGACGTATTTGTTTGAAGGCCAATACTATGTGCAAGCCGTCAAATAGCAAGGCCCTTGGGTTGGGTTTGGCTTGGGCGTGCATCAGCCTGTGCGCACCGGCTCAAGGCGCCACCGTGGCCGAAGTCATTGCCCGCATGAAGCAACAAAGGGAACAAGAGAGCCTGGGTGCCAGCCCAGGTGCCGCGGTGCCAAAGGCGAGCAAAAAGGTGGGCATGGGCAAACTGCCGACCGCACCATTGTTGTGGTCGATCATCGGCGCGAATGATGATTTGCAAGCCGTATTGGTCTACCAAGGCAAAGCGTATGTGGCACAAGCCCATATGCCGCGCACACAAATGGGCCCGTGGTGGATCGAGTCGATCAGCGCAAACGGTGTGGTGCTGAGTTTGCAGACCCATCCCAAAGCGAAACCACTGGTTTTGCCAGCGCCTGAGCGCGGTGCGGCGATTGAACCCTATGCCTTGGGCCTGGGCGTGTACCGCTCGCAGGCCTCGACGGCCGTGACAGGATCGGCGCAGCTGCCAGCAGCGCGCGCCAGCAGCGCTCAAAGCGCCTTGTGGACCGCCACTGACACCGAGCCACTGATGCTGGGCACCACGCCCAGCGACCCCCAAGGCGGGCCTTTGCCCGCAAGCGCTGCCCGCATCGCTTTGCCGCCTGACCCCAACCTTGGCCTCGTGCCCAAACGACCATGACCACAAAAATTGCACCCCTGCGCTCCAACCCATCGGCAGTGGCTGCTTTGCCGCTCACGCGCGCGCCCACAGACCCAGTTTCGCAGCCACCAGAGCAGTCGCTGCGCACAACCGGGCACTTGATCGATTACATGGCCGTGCCCCCTTTTACCCGTGTGTTGTCGCACGGGGACAACCCACCCATTGCCTTGTTCAAGGCCAAACAACACCACCTGGTGGCCCTGGAGCAAGCGGGCCAAAAATTTGTGGTCATGTGTCTGAAAAATGAAACCGGTGGAACGGCTTGGTTTCATTTGATCGAACAAGGCAAGCGGCTGGGCCTGAAGTTTTCGGGCTCCTTTACCTGCGAGCCCGATGTGTTGCAAATGGTGTTGCAAGAAAACGTGTTTGAGAAAGAGGCCGTGCTGGCGCTCAAGCAGCGCGAAGAAGAGCGCAAGAACGTTTCGCGCATGATGACCGAGTCGGCCCCCATCGAGTGGTTGCGCATCACCATCCAGCGCTGCATTGGGTTGGGGGCCAGCGATGTGCATTTTGAAGTCCGTGGCGACCTCGCTTTGCTGCGGGTGCGCCGCGACGGCATCATGCGCAAAGTCGGTCACTACCCCAGCCGCATCGTGATCAATGGCTTGTCGGCTGCCTACACCGTGCTGGCCGAAGAGGGGTCACGCTCGGAGGTGGCGTTCAATGCCGGTTCCGTGCAGTCGGCCATGGTGCCGCTGGAGTGGCCGAATCAAAAAATTTTGATGCGTTACCAAAGTCACCCCAGTGTTGGCGGGTTTGACGCCACCATGCGGATCTTGCGCGTGGGCGGCCCCAGCGAAGTGAAAATCCCCGAACTCGAATACCTGGGCTACACCGCTTGGCAAATCGAGCGCATCAAAGAGGCCATTGGCTCGTCGTGGGGCGGCGTGTTTGTCGCGGGCATCACTGGCTCGGGCAAAACCACCACCTTGAGCAGTCTGCTGCACCGCTTGGCGGCCCAAAGCCAACGCAAGATCATTGCCATCGAAGACCCGGTCGAGTACCAGGTGCCTGGGGTGACCCACCTGTCGGTGCGTCGACAAACGCGCGACCGCAGCGCCAACCCGTTTGAAGAGGCCATGCTGGCATTTTTGCGGATGGACCCGGACGTGGGCATGTTTGGCGAAATCCGCGACCAGCTGTCAGGTCAAATGGCCCATGCAGCCATCCAAACCGGGCACAAGCTGCTCACCACCGTGCATGCCACCTCCGCGCTGGGCATCGTGGCGCGCTTGACCTCGCAGCACATTGGCTTGTTGCGCGAGGACGTGTGCAGCCCCGAATTTTTATCGCTGCTGATGTACCAGGTGCTGATCCCCAAAAACTGCATCCATTGCAATGTGCCAGCCATCAAAGTGATGAGCGCGGTCGAGTTGGCCGCTTACGAGCAACACTTTCAGCTCGACCCCACGCATTTTCGCTGTGCCAGTGACACGGGTTGCGCGCATTGCCAGGTCGAGGGCCTCGATCGGGGCGAGCAAACCCATGTGGGTGTCAATGGGGTCAAGGTGTGTGCCGAGGTCATGCCCATCACCAACGACTTGCTGCGTTTGTTGCGCGCCAAAGACGACATCCGCGCGCGCGATGAATGGCTGGCAATGCGCAACACGCCCTTTGACAACGAAGACATGGTCGGCAAAGAGGCCTGGGGACATGCTTTGTACGAAGTTTCGCAAGGTGTGCTCGACCCGTTTCACTTTGAACGCAACTTTGGCCCGCCCGGGCTGCTGGCGCTGTCGCGCAACTTGAAATAAGGCTAGGCAGAGGCGGCACTGTGCAAAACCCCTATGTGTTCATTTGCCTGCATGTGGCGCGCTATCAATTGCGATCGCGCCGGGGTGGTTTTTATTTTGACCTGGGGGCGACTTTGCAAGAGCGCGTCCCCCTCATCACCACGCTGCGCAAATACGAGTCGCGTGCGCGCAAACGCAACCCCATGTCGGTGCCCATGTACATGGCCATGCTCAAAGGCATCCAAGGGGGGTCTTTGTCGCAAGCCTTGGACGGGGTGGCCACGCCCTCAGAGCAAACGCTGATTGATGCCACACAAGGGGGTGGTGATGTGGTCATGGCCGAAGGCTTGTTGTTCATGTCCGAGGTGGTGGAGAAAACCGACAAGATGGTGGCCACCATTCGCAAGGCGGCCCTCTACCCCTTGGGCTTGCTGTCCATGTTTGGCCTGTTGCTGGCCCTGTTTGCCGTCAATGCGGTGCCGGTGTTGGCCGAGTTGATGCCGCCAGAAAAATGGCCCGCTTCGGGCCAGACTTTGTATGCGGTGTCCATGGTGATGGCCGACCATGGGCTGACGATTGCGGCGGGCTTGTTGGGCTTGGTCGGCCTTTTCATCTTCAGCCTGTCGCGTTGGACCGGCCCTGTGCGAACCGTGGCAGACCGGTTCTTGCCCTACAGCCTGTACCGCGATTACGCCGGTTCAATGCTCTTGATCTCGCTGTCGTCCATGATGCGTGCCGGCGTGTCTTTGCGCTCGGCGCTCGAGCGCACCTTGAAGTTTGCCTCTCCATGGACGCGCTGGCATGTGCGGCGCATTTTGTCCAATCTGTCAAAGCCCAATACCCCCTACTTTGGGCAAGCCTTCTCCACCGGAGTGCTCAACCGCGAGATGGAGGACCGGGTGCAAGACGCCTCTGAGCGGCGCGACCCCGTGGACGCTTTTGTGCGCTTGGGTGTGGGCTCGATCGATCGCATGGTCAAAGAGATGGAGTTGCGCTCGGGGCGCTTGAGCAATGTGTTGTTGGTCGTGTGTGGCCTGGTCTTGGCCTTGTTCATGTTGGCCTTTTTCAGCACCACCATGGGCATGCAAGCGGCGATCCGTGACGGCAACCAACCATCGGTCCAACCCAAAGGCCCCTGAATCAGCAATATGGGGTCGCACCACACACCCCGCTGGGGGCCGCACAAGCGCCAAAGCGGGTTCACCTTGATCGAGTTGACCGTGGCCTTGACCGTGGCCACGGGTCTGGCCATTTTCGTCATGTCGCTCAACATGGCTTCCACCGAAAGCCT
>CAMDLJ010000028.1 GCA_945901665.1 Bordetella parapertussis
ACCCCAGATCACCTGGGTGGGCACTTGGATGCGGTGCAACCACTTTTGCAAATCCGGGTTGAACAAGCGCGGGTGCCAGGCCAGCTTGGCAAAGCTGAACTTGTTGCGCACCAAGATATCGGCCTCTTCGTCGCTGGGCTGAGCGGCCAAGCGCGCCGCACGCAGGGTCGGGTCAAACACCAGGTGGCGCGCCGTTTCCTCGTCATTCCAAATAAAAACATCGCCCATGGGTGTGCCCGGCACCCGCAAGCCCGCGCTGGACATCAAGGTCAGGCTGCGCACATGGCGGCAGTTGCGCACGGCGATCTCGGCGGCCAGCCAACCCCCAATGGAGTGACCCACCACATCAAAGCCTTGTTCAGGTGCCAGTTGGTCCAAAAAGTCCAGGTAGAACATGGCCAGGTCAGGCATGTGCTTGATCCAGTCCGGATCGTCCGACCGGCCAAAACCCGGGTGGTCGGGCGCCCACACCTGAGACCCTTGGGCCAGTTGTTCAAAGAAGGGGTTCCACCCCGTCACGCCACCGGCACCGTGCAAAAACAACAGCGGACGCCCTTGCCCAGCTTGGCGCAGGTGAACATTCACACCAGACACCTGGCAAAAACGGTTTTCAACATTCATCATCAAGCTTCCACAGGGGGTTATACACAGACACGTCAGGCATCACGCCCGAGAAAGGCCAGGCTTCATTCGGGTGCAGCCTTCACTTTGGCCTCGCGCACCACCCGGCCCCAGCGCACCAGGTCCGAGCGCATGATGTCGGCAAAAGAATCGGGGGTGGCCACAGTGGGCTCGAAATTCATGCCACGCAATTTGTCGCCAATCTCAGCGCTTTGCACCGCAGCGGCGAGTTCGTTGCTGAGCAGTTGCACGATCTCGCGGGGCGTTCCCGCAGGCGCCAGAATGCCAAACCACGGGTAGGCATCAAATGCTGGAAACCCAGCTTCGGCAATGGTGGGCAGTTGCGGCTGGCTGGGCAAACGCTGCAAAGACGCCGCAGCCAGCAAACGCACCTTGCCATTTTTGGCATGCGGCAAGGAGTTGCTGATCATGTTAAAAAATATGGGTACTTGGCCCGATACTGCATCGGCCAATGCCGGGGAGCAACCCCGGTAGGGCACATGGACCATGTCGATGCGCGCCGATAGGTTGAGCATCTCACCGGCCAAATGCAAGGGTGTGCCGTGTCCACACGAGGAAAAACTGTATTTGCCGGGGTTGGCCCGCACCAAGGCGATCAACTCACCAATGGTGTTGGCCGGTACCGACGGGTTCACGCCCACCACGATCGAGGTGCGGCCGATTAAACCAATCGGCGCAAAATCTTTCATCACATCGTAATTGGATGCACCTGCAAAACTCGCACCCACGGTGAGTTGGTCATTGGTCACCAACAAGGTGTAACCATTGGCTGGCGACTTGGCGACAAAATCGGCGGCCACACTGCCCCCGCCGCCGCCCTTGTTTTCCACCACAAAGGCTTGACCCAAGCGGTCACCCAAGCGCTGGGCCATCATCCGCCCCAAGATATCGGTGCCACCACCCGGCGCCGCCGCCACCACCAAACGAACAGCGCGGTTGGGATAGGCTGTTTGCGCTTGTGCAGCGCTCAGCAAGCATCCCGCGAAAACGGCGAAAAGCCATTGAGGAGAGAAAAACAATTTCACATCAACCCCCGTATTTTGAAGGGGCTCAATTTATCACCCACAGCCTGTGCACAACAGTCGGGCTAACCCCTTGTCGCGCAGGCGGCAGGGGTCGCACTGGCAGCACTCAAAACCCGGCGGCCAAGCCGTCGCGGCGCGGGTCGCTGGCCACCACATAGCCTTCTACTTTCGGGTCACCGGCACGCCAAATGAATTGCCCCGCGCCAAAGTCTTGGTAGCTGTCGTTGATCACATCCACATGGTGGCCCAGGTCTTTGAGGCCTTGCACGGTTTGTGGGTTCATGCTGGATTCGACATTGATCTCCATGCCCTGGTTGAAGCGCCAGCGGGGTGCATCGCAAGCGGCTTGGGGGTTTTGTTGGTAATCGAGCATGCGCACCACGGTTTGCATGTGGCCTTGCGGTTGCATATTGCCGCCCATCACGCCAAAGCTCATCACCGGCTGACCGTCTTGCGTCAAAAAGGCCGGAATGATGGTGTGGAACGGCCGCTTGCCGGGCGCGACCAAGTTGGCTTGGTTGGGCGTGTCGGTGGACACGGTGAAGCCGTGGCCGCGGTTTTGCAAACTGATACCGTAAGTGGGCTCGACGCAACCCGAACCAAAGCCCATGTAGTTGCTTTGGATGAAGCTGACCATCATGCCGTTTTCATCCGCCGCAGTCAGGTAAATCGTGCCCCCCTTGACCGGGTTGCCCGCGCCAAAGGCTTGGGCGCGCTTCATGTCGATGAGCTTGGCGCGTTGGGCCAGGTAGGCGTTGTCCAGCATTTGCTCGGTGCTGACCTCCATGCCTTGGCGCTCGGCGACAAAGCGGTAGACATCGGCAAAAGCCAATTTCATGGCTTCAATTTGCAGGTGCTGAGACGCCACCCCATCGACAGGCAGGCTGGCCAAGTCAAAGTTTTCCAGAATGCCCAAAGCGATTTGGGCGGCAATGCCCTGGCCATTGGGCGGGATTTCATGCAAGGTGTGCTGGCGGTAATTTTTCGCCAAAGGGGTCACCCACTCGGGCTTGAACTGGGCGAAATCGCTGACCTGGTGGCTGCCGCCGTTGTCAGCAGAAAACCGGGCCAATGCCTGGGCAATTTCACCGCCATAAAAAGCCTGGCCCTTGGTTTGGGCTATCAAGCGCAGGCCGCGCGCAGCGGCTGGAAATTTGAACAACTCGCCCACCGCGGGCGCACGGCCCCAGGGTAAAAAGCTTTGGGCAAAGCCCGGCAACGATTGCAGCTCGGGCGTGGCTGCAGCCCACTTTTGTTGCACCACCACGGGCAACAAATAGCCCCGCTCGGCGATTTCAATGGCCGGTTGCAACAAGTCCTCAAACGGCAGCTTGCCAAAACGCTCGCTCAATGCCACCCAGGCCGACACCGCGCCGGGGATGGTGACCGAATCCATGCCGCGCTTGGGCGGCGTGGTGGCGCCAGCACCGTACTTGGATTGAAAGTAGCCCGGCGTCCAGGCCTGGGGGGCAGAGCCTGAGGCGTTCAGGCCATGCAGTTGCTGACCGTCCCACAAAATACAAAAAGCGTCCGAGCCCAAGCCATTGCTCACTGGCTCGGTGATGGTCAGGGCGGCTGCGGCAGCGATGGCGGCATCCACCGCATTGCCGCCTTGCCACAGGATGCGCAAGCCCGCTTGGGCGGCCAAAGGGTGAGAGGTGGACACCACGTTGCGCGCAAACACAGGCAAACGGGTCGATGTGTAGGGGGTTTGGTAATTGAAGTTCATGCGCAGATGATAGCGATGCCGTGGAACACCAAGGGCCTGACCCAGTGCAGCGCCGGTCTGGCCAAGTCATCGCTGTGCAAGGGCAAAAATGCCTGGGTGGCCATGATGGCCGCTCACCAAAAAAAACGGCACCCGAAGGTGCCGTTGACGAGTTGCACCGGGCCATCGGCCCAGGGACACAGGTCACTCCTCGACAAAGGCCTCTTTGCGCTTGGCCTTGACCGCTGGCAAAAGCACAATGATGAGCAACACCAAAGCGGCGGCCAACAAGGAACCCGACAGCGGACGGGTGACAAACACCGACCAATCGCCGCGCGAGAGAAGCAGTGCACGGCGCAGGTTTTCTTCCATCATGGGGCCCAAAATGAAGCCCAGCAACAAAGGCGCGGGCTCACAACCAAGCTTCATGAAGATGTAGCCCACAAAGCCAAACAAAGCCACCATCCAGATGTCAAAGGTGTTGTTGTTGGTCGAATAAACACCAATGGCGCAAAACAGCACGATGGCCGGAAACAGCAAGCGGTAGGGCACCGACAACAGTTTGATCCACATGCCAATCAAGGGCAGGTTCAAGATCACCAGCATCAGGTTACCTAGCCACATCGAGGCGATCAGGCCCCAGAACAACTCGGGGTTGCTGGTCATCACCTGGGGGCCAGGCTGGATGTTGTGGATGGTCATGGCACCCACCATCAGCGCCATCACCGCATTGGGCGGAATGCCCAAAGTCAGCAAGGGGATGAAGGAGGTTTGCGCACCAGCGTTATTGGCCGATTCAGGAGCTGCCACACCACGGATATTGCCTTGACCGAAAGGCACTTCACCGGGCTTGAGCTCCGTTTTCTTTTCGATGGTGTAGGCGGCAAAAGCAGCCAACAAGGCACCGCCACCGGGCAACACACCCAAAATCGAGCCCAAAGCCGTGCCACGCAAAATGGCAGGGATCATCAGTTTGATGTCTGTCAAGGTGGGGAACAAGCCTTGCACCTTGGCGGTGTAAACCTTGCGGTTTTCTTCGGGTTGCGACAGGTTGGAGATGATCTCGCCGTAGCCAAACACACCCATGGCAATCACCACAAAGCCCACGCCATCGGTGAGTTCAGGGATATCAAAGCTAAAGCGCGCGACGCCCGAGTTGACGTCGGTGCCCACCAAGCCCATCAACAAGCCCAGCAGGATCATGGCAATCGCCTTGATCAAAGAACCCGAAGCCAGCACCACGGCACCGATCAAGCCCAGCACCATCAGTGAGAAGTATTCTGCGGGTCCAAATTTGAAGGCCAATTCGGTCAAGGGCGCGGCAAAGGAGGCCAAGATCAAGGTGCCCACAGAACCGGCAAAGAATGAGCCCAAGCCAGCGGCGGCCAGGGCCGGTCCCGCTCGGCCTTTTCGGGCCATTTGGTAGCCGTCAATCATGGTGACCACCGAGGACGACTCTCCCGGTAGATTAACCAAAATGGCCGTGGTGGAGCCACCGTATTGCGCGCCGTAATAAATGCCGGCCAACATGATCAGTGCCGAAACGGGCGGCAATGCATAGGTGGCGGGCAACAACATGGCGATGGTGGCGACGGGTCCAATGCCTGGCAAGACGCCAATCAAGGTGCCCAAGATGCAACCAATCAGGCAGTACATCAGGTTGATGGGGGTGAAAGCCACCCCAAAGCCAGTGGCCAGGTTTGCGATTAAATCCATGCTCTGTCTCTCCTTAACCGGTGATGAACTTTGGCCAAACCGGAATTTGCAGTTTGAGCAAGACAATAAAGGCCAGGTAGCTGCCCACACTGAGCACACAGGCCAACAGCAGCACATCGCGCCAGTTGAACTCACTGCCGGCTTTGCTGCAAATGATGGTCAAGGCAAAAATCCCCGCGATCAAACCCATGTGGGGCAAGCCAATGCTGGGCAAGCCGCCCAGCAAAACGCCAAAAGCGAGGTTACCGCCCAGGATGTAAATAATGGGCCGCCACACAAATCGACCCACTTTTTCGCCGTCGGCCGTTTCCACGACCATTGATGTGAAGCAGATGACAGCGCCAAAACCCGCCAGCATCACGCCCAGCAACAAGGGGAAATAGCCAGGGCCCATGCGGGCGCCCGTGCCGATGGAATACTTGGTTGCACCCCAAGCAAAAGCGGCACCGACCACCAAAAACATGAGGCCTGAGAAAAAGTCTTTCTGACTTTTGATGTTCACGAATGATCTCCTCGATGAAACAAAACTGGCCGATTGTGTGCAGGTTCTGGTGCTGCGTCTATGTGGGTTTCACCTATAGGCCAGGATTTTTGTATACGATTTGATCGCTCAGCCACCCCCCGCGCTGAAAGGATCACGCCCGGCGCGCGCCAAAAACCATCATTCCCCATGTGACAAGGTGGCGGGCGCGAGCACCCGCAGCCACTTGGACGCGGGCAAACCCCAGTGTTGCTCGATGTGTAGCGAGCGCGACAGCAAGGCCTCTGGGTCAGGCACCGCCGGGGTGCGTTGGGCCATGACCACGGTATTGCCTTCGCGCGTGGGCTTGAACGCCCACACCGCTTCAGTGCCAAATACGGCGCTGATTTTTTCCACGCTGCGCGCATAGCTGTGGCTGCGGCCAAACAGGTTCACCACCATGCAACCGCTGGACGTGAGCAATTGGCGGCAATCGGCATAAAAAGCCTCGCTGTCGAGCACCGGCGCGGCGGCTTCGTGGTCATACAAGTCCACATGTAAAACATCCACCTGCGCCCGCCAATGGGTGTGCGCGGCGACCTCGGCCGCATCCCCCAGCACCACTTGCAAGCGCTCGCTATCGGGCGGGAGTTTGAACCACAAACGGCACGCTGCCACCACCTGTGGGTTGATTTCGATGGCCGTGGTGTGCATGCCCAGCTTGTGGGCACAAAACTTGGTCAAGGTTCCTGCCCCCAAGCCCAGTTGCATGGCCTTGAGGTTGACCACCTCATCGGGCGGCACCCACAACAACCAACCCATCATGCGCTGCACATAGTCCAGATGGATTTCATAGGGGCGGTCAGGCCACATCGAACCCTGAACCCAATCGGTGCCCAGGTGCAAATAACGCACCGGGCCGTGGTCGGAAAAATTCACTGTGGGCAAACCGGTGCTGGCACTGCGCTTGATGCGGGACATGGGGGACGACCTCATTCTTGGGCGGCTTCAATGACGAACCGAACCCGGGTTTGGCCTTGCCAGGCATCGGTCTCGACACGGTAAGCCAAGGTGGCGCGCGCGGCCAGGGGTTGGACACGGCCAAACCAAATCGCATCGACCATGTCACCTTGGTGGCGCAAGCGCAGGGACAAATGCTTTTCAGCCACCAAGCGCTGGCTCACCACCTCCAACTCTTCACAAAACGTGGGGGCGGCAAAGCCCTGGCCCCAGACCTCGCTGTTGAGTTGCTCGACCAACTCCACGCGCCGGTACTCGGGCAGCAAAGGGCCATCGGTGTCCAAGCGACGCTGGAGGGTGGCCTCGTCCAGCCACTCTTGGGCAACTTGTTGCAGGGCCGACTCAAACACATCGATGTGATCGGCGTGGATGGTGCAGCCAGCGGCCATGGCGTGGCCCCCAAAGCGCAACAACACGCCGGGGTGGCGCTTGGAGATCAAGTCCAGCGCGTCGCGCAAATGAAACCCCGGCAAAGAGCGCCCCGAGCCTTTGAGCTCATCGCCCTTGCCATCGGCTTGGCTGGCGGCAAACACAAAGGTGGGTCGGTGCCATTGGTCCTTGATGCGGGCTGCGACGATGCCCACCACGCCCTCGTGGAAGTCGGGGTCAAACAAGCACAAGGCGCTGGGCGGTTCGTCAAAGCCGTCCAGCATGGATTGGGCCAGCAACAAGGCTTGTTCGCGCATACCGCCTTCGATGTCGCGGCGCTCGCGGTTGATCTGGTCCAGCGCTTGGGCACATTGGGTGGCGTGCGCCAAGTCATCGGTTTGCAAGCATTCAATCCCCAGGCGCATATCGGCCAAGCGACCGGCAGCATTGATGCGCGGGCCCAAGGCAAAGCCAAAATCTTGCGCGCTGGCCCGCTCGGGGTGGCGCCCTGCGGCGACAAACAAGGCGGCCATGCCGGCGGGCATTTGCCCTTTGCGGATGCGCTTCAAGCCTTGGGTGACCAGGCGCCGGTTGTTCGCGTCCAGGCGCACCACATCGGCCACCGTGCCCAGGGCCACCAGCGGCAACAAGCTGTCCAAGCGCGGTTGCGCGGGTTGTCCGGGCGCGTCCCACATGCCACGGCGGCGCTGTTCGGCGCGCAAGGCCAGCAACACATAAAACATCACGCCCACACCCGCCATGTTTTTGCTGGGAAAGGTACAACCGGGTTGATTGGGGTTGACGATCACATCAGCATCGGGCAAATCGGAGCCAGGCAAATGGTGGTCGGTGACCAACACCTGCAAGCCCAGCTCACGCGCCCGCGCCACCCCTTGCACACTGGCAATGCCGTTGTCCACGGTGATCAACACATCTGCGCCCTGGGCTTTGACGCGCTCGGAAATAGGGGGCGTCAGGCCGTAGCCGTCGACCACCCGATCGGGCACCACAAAGTCCACCCGCTGCGCGCCCAGCAGGCGCAAACCGCGCAAGGCCACGGCGCAGGCGGTAGCGCCATCGCAGTCGTAATCGGCCACGATGCACAGGGCCGCTTGGCGCGCAATGGCGTCGGCCAACAACACGGCCGCCTCTTGAACGCCCATGAGGTTTTGCAGCGGCAACAAGTGCGCCAGGTCGGGGTCGAGGTCTTGCGGCCCATGCACGCCACGGGCCGCGAACAAGCGCGCCAACAAGGGGTGCACGCCGGCTTGTTCCAACGCCCATAAGCTGCGGGGGGGGATATCGCGTTGTGTGAATTTCATCGGTCCAACAAGGCCTGTTGCAAAGTGGGGGCACGCCAAGCGCGCCACCAGGGCGGCCAAACAGAGGCCTCAGATTGGACCACGCAGGCATGGCGAATGCCACACAACACCAGTTCAGCCTGGGGCATGGCCGCCAAGGGCGCGATCAATTGATGGTCTACCTCGTGCCACGCCTCCAACCAGGCGTCCACATGGCGCACCTGTGCGGCTTGGTGCAAGCGCTGGACCGCTGGGGAATGCCAAGCCGGGGCTGGCGCACCCCCCACCAAAGGGGGCGACATGGCGGCGGTCTCGGCCAACACCAGGGCGGCAGGGGCCGGTTGGCCATCACTGACATGGGCTGCGGCCAATTCCCCAGTGCCACTGATCCAAAAAGAGTTGATGGCTGGGTTGCGTGTTTCGTTGCAGGCATGGGTGTAAAAAAGCATTTGCATTTCGTTTTGCAAGCGGCGCAAATGTTGGCCCGCCGGCGTGGGCGGGTTCAGCCCAGCGCCCACCCACCAATCCTCGACCGCTTGACCCACCACGCGGTCCACGCTGGCGGTGGGCAGGCCACGAAACAATTCTGAGGCCGCCAACCACTGGCCAGGGACAAATGGGTGCAAGGTGATGCCGTCTTGCGCGCAATAGGTTTGCATGGCCAGGCGCAGGCTGTCGCTTTCAGCGGCGGTGACGCCCAAACGCGCTGGCGAATCCAAACTGATCTGGCCTTGGGCCACATGCCAGTGACACAAAGTGAACACTGCCCAGGCCTGTTCACCCTGGGTGTCCAAGCCGAGCGCTTGGGCATGCCAGGCGGCCCAGGGCAGCAAACCGTCCGTGGGCGCCCACCCCCAGGCCTGAGCCTGGGCCGATTCATGCACCGTGCTCAAGCGCTGGACTGGGTGCTCCGCGCTGCGCTGCAAACGTGAGCGTGCCAACAATCGCGTCAAATGGGGCAAGCGCAAACCACCCAAGGCCTGGACAAAAGCGCTGTCCTGCGGGTCCACCAGGGCAGAGGGAATCACAAGGGCATGGGTCGTTGGCACAGGGCGGATTGTGCAAGATGACACAATCCACACCCATGTCGCGCCCCAACCCCTCTTTCATTCCTTATGAGTTGGTGCTGGGCTGGCGCTACACCCGTGCGGGGCGTGCCACCCGGCGCAATGGGTTTATTTCATTCATCTCCGGGGTGTCAATGCTGGGCATCTCGCTGGGGGTGGCCGCGCTGATCATCGTGTTGAGTGTGATGAATGGCTTTCAAAAAGAGGTGCGCGACCGCATGCTGGGGGTGGTGTCGCACATCGAGGTGTATGCCCCCGATGGTGGCGCCCTGCCCGATGCGGCGGCCACGCTGGCGCAGGCCTTGAAGCACCCCGATGTGTTGGCTGGCGCGCCGTTTGTGGCGGCCCAAGCCTTGATCGCCCGTGGCGAGGACATGAAAGGTGCGGTGGTGCGGGGCATCGACCCCGCTTTGGACGGCGCAGTCACCGATTTGAGCCTGCAACTCAGCCCCGCGGTGCGCGAGCAGCTGCAAGCGGGCCGCTTTGGGGTGGTGCTGGGCAGCGAGTTGGCGCGCAGCCTGGGGGTGCGGGTGGGCGAGCAGGTGACGGTGATCGCGCCGGGCGGTCAAATCACCCCTGCAGGGGTGTTGCCGCGCTTGAAACAAATGCAAGTGGTGGGCGTGTTTGACTCCGGCCACTATGAATACGACGCCAACATGGCCTTGCTGCACTTGGCTGATGCGCAAACCTTGTTTCGGCTGGAAGGGCCCAGCGGTGTGCGCTTGAAGCTGCGCGATTTGCACCGCGCGCGCCAAGTCGCCGATGAGCTCATGCCCATGCTCCCAGGCCTGTGGGTGCGCGACTGGACACGGCAAAACCGCACCTGGTTTGCCGCGGTGCAGGTGGAAAAACGCATGATGTTCATCATCCTGACCTTGATCGTGGCGGTGGCCGCGTTCAATTTGGTCAGCACTTTGGTGATGTTGGTCACCGACAAGCGCGCCGACATCGCCATCTTGCGCACCCTGGGCGCCAGTCCGGGCAGCATCATGTCCATCTTTATGGTGCAAGGCGCACTGGTCGGGGTGGTCGGCACCCTGCTGGGCTTGGGCTTGGGCCTGGGCGTGGCCTTCAACATCGACGTGATCGTGCCCGCCATTGAAAACGCCCTGGGCGCGAGTTTTTTGCCACGCGACATCTACCTCATCAGCCGCATGCCCAGCGACCCGCAAAGCGCCGACATTTGGCCCATTGCCCTGATCTCCCTGGGCCTGTCCTTTGTGGCCACCGTCTACCCCAGTTGGCGCGCCAGCCGCATCCAACCCGCCGAAGCTTTGCGCTATGAATGAGGCCAAACCCACACCTTCCGTGATCCTGGCCAAGGGCCTGGGCAAGCGCTTTCGCCAAGGCCCCTTGGACGTGACAGTGCTGCGCGAAGTGGATCTGCAAGTGCAAGCCGGCGACACGCTGGCCATCGTGGGTGCATCGGGTTCGGGCAAAAGCACCTTGTTGCACCTGTTGGGCGGTTTGGACACGCCCAGCCAAGGCGAGGTTCACTTGATGGGGCAGGCCTTGGCGAACATGGACGCCGCCGCCATCGGTCGGCTGCGCAATGCGCACCTGGGTTTTGTGTATCAGTTTCACCACCTGTTGCCCGAGTTCAGCGCCCTGGACAACGTGGCCATGCCACTGTGGATCCGGCGCATGGACCGCCACCAAGCCGCTGAACAAGCCCGCGAGTTGTTGGCCCAAGTGGGCTTGGCCGAGCGCGCCGAGCATCGCCCGGCAGAGTTGTCTGGCGGTGAGCGCCAGCGCGTGGCCCTGGCCCGCGCCATGGTGACCCGCCCAGCCTGCATCTTGGCCGATGAACCCACCGGCAACCTGGACCAGCACACAGCCGACGGTGTGTTTGATTTGCTGCTCGATTTGGCCCACGCCCATGGCAGCGCCGTGGTGGTGGTGACCCACGACATGCGCTTGGCGCAACGTTGTGCGCGGCAATTGGCTTTGGTATCGGGTCAGTTGGGGGTTTGAGGGCAGCTCAGGCGTTTCACCTGACGGGCGTCAGCGAAACGCCGTGCCAATAAAGGCGCGCGGGGCTTGTTGATCACCCCAATAGAGCTGGACCTGAATCTGGCCAGTGCCGGTCCACATTTGCACATAGCCAATCGAGCGGCCATCGACCGACAACTCCATGCGATCGGCCACCCGTTTGGCGCTGCCGCGCAACACCTGGGTGCTGGCTTGTGGGTCGTAGAGGCTGCCGGACTTGGACTCGCTGACTTGCATCTCAAACCGGTTGCCGGTTAAAAACACCATCTCAATGGTGGTTTTGCTCTCTTGCGCATGCAGCAAAAGTTTTTGAATGTCTTGGCCCCACAATGGCCCCGCCAGCAAGGCCACCAGGGCGGCAAAGAGTGGGGCGAAAAAGGTTTTGAACATGACACTTATCATAAGGTGGAAAAGTTTCAACTTCATGACCCGCTTTATTTCAGCTTGATATGCCTCAATGGATCGACACCCACTGCCACTTGGACGCGCCTGAGTTTGACGGTGATTTGCCCTCGGTGCGCGCGCGGGCTCGCCAAGCTGGGGTGGGTTTGTGCATGTGGCCCGCCGTGCGGGCCGCCGATTTCAAGCGGGTGCAGGCCCTGGCCACGGCGCATGGCGACGCCTATGCCCTGGGCATCCACCCTTTGTTCACCCCCAATGCCCAAGAACAAGATTTGCACGCCCTGGAGCAAGCCCTGACCGAGGCAAGGGATGACCCGCATTTGGTGGCGGTGGGAGAAATCGGTCTGGACGGATTTGTGCCTGGGTTGGACATGGCGCGCCAACAACATTTTTACCGTGCACAACTGGCGCTGGCGCAGCGCCACGGTTTGCCGGTTCTGTTGCATGTGCGCCGCTCGGCCGACGCTTTGCTCAGCGGTCTGCGCCAAAGCCCGGTGGTGGGGGGGCTGGCCCACGCCTTCAATGGCAGCCGACAACAGGCCGATCAATTCATCGCGTTGGGCTTCAAACTGGGCTTTGGTGGCGCACTGACTTTCGATCGCGCCCTGCAACTGCGCCGCTTGGCTAGCGAATTGCCCCTGGATGCTTTGGTGTTGGAAACCGACGCCCCCGACATCCCACCGCGCTGGCTGTACCGGACCCAGGCCGAGCGCGCCCAAGGGGCGGTGATGGGGCGCAACGAACCCGCCGAGTTGGTGCGCATCGCCCAGTGCCTGGCCGATGTGCGCGGCATGCCAGTGGCTGATTTGGCCTTGGCGACCACGGCCAACGCCTTGCAAGCCCTGCCCAAATTGAGCCCGCTTTGGTCGCGCTCAACGCAAATACAGGCCCCGGCCTAAAATCAACCTGTGTCCAATCTCAACGCCGACCTGCACTGCCACTCTGTCATGTCAGATGGCACCCTCACGCCCGAGGCCTTGGCGGTGCGCGCCGCGGCCAATGGGGTCACCCTGTGGTCGCTCACCGACCACGACGAAATCGCCGGCCAAGCCCGGGCCTTGCAAGCGGCTCAGGCTGCGGGCATGCAATACCTCACGGGGACCGAGATATCGGTCTCGTTTGCCGGTAAAACGGTGCACATTGTTGGCCTGGGCTTTGACGCGCACGACCCGCGCATGGCCCAAGGCCTGCTCAAAACCCGTGGTGGGCGCGAACAACGCGCCCAAGAAATGGCCGATCAACTCGCCGCAGTGGGCATCCCAGGCTGCTTTGAAGGGGCCTTGCGCTTTGTGGGCAACCCCGAATTGATATCACGCACCCACTTTGCACGCCATTTGGTCGAGTCCGGTGTGTGCAGCGACACCCACGAGGTGTTTCGCAACTACCTCACCGAGGGCAAGCCAGGCTTTGTGCCACACCGCTGGGCCAGTTTGCGCGAAGCGGTGCAATGGATCACCGAATGCGCCGGGGTGGCGGTGATCGCCCACCCGGCCCGCTACAAGTTCACCGCCAACGAGGAATACGCCTTGTTCTCTGAATTCAAAACCCACGGTGGTGTGGGCGTTGAGGTGGTCACCGGCAGCCACACGGCGCATGAGGCCACGGTGTATGCGCAAGTGGCGCAAGAGTTTGGCTTGGCGGCGTCGCGCGGCAGTGACTTTCACAGCCCGCATGAAAGCCGCATCGATTTGGGCCTGCTGCCAGAACTGCCCAAAGGTTTGAAACCGGTTTGGGAACTGGTCGAGCACCGCATCCAATGAGGCTTGCGCCTGAGCGCCCATGAGCCCCAGCCGAACCTGGGCCGGCATTGGCTACCTGATTTTGTCGATGATTTGCTTTGCCGTGCTGGACGCGATCATCAAGCACTTGGTGAACCTCTTACCCATGGTGATGGTGCTGTGGTTTCGCTACATGGTGCAAGCCGTATCCACCAGCGTGACGCTGTGGCCGCGCCAAGGCCGCAGCTTGTTGCACACCCAACAACCGAAATTGCAATTTCTGCGCGGTCTGTTGCTGATGATGTGCAGCGTATTGGGATTTTTGAGCTTGCAGCACATGCCCTTGGCCGAATTTGCCGCCATCGCTTTGCTCACCCCGCTGGCGGTGACGGTGTTGTCGCGCATTTTGTTCAAAGAGCGCATCTCGCCGCTGCGCTGGGTGCTGATCTTGGGCGGCTTTGCCGGTGCCATGATGATCGTGCGCCCCGGTGGGCACCTGAGCGGGGCCGTGGCCATGCTGCCTCTGGCCATGGTGATGTTCTACACTGCCTTTCAGTTGCTCACCAGCTATATGGCGCGCACCGAAAGCCCCATGACCATGCACTTCTACACCGGCTGGGTGGGCACGGCCGCTGTGTCGTGTTTGGTGTATTGGCACTGGACCACCGACATCAGCCCGCTCAACTGGGGCCTGCTGGTGATGTGTGGCCTGCTCGGGTCAATCGCACACTATTTGTTCATCCTCGCCTTTGCCCGCGTCACCCCGGTGCGCTTGTCACCCTTTTTATACCTGCAAGTGGTGTTCTCCACCATGGCGGGATGGGTGGCGTTTTCTTTTGTACCCGCCGGTTGGGGCTTGGTGGGCATGCTGCTGATCATGGTCTGCGGAGCCGCCGCAGGCTGGCTCAATGCGCGTGAAAAAGCCCCGCCCGTGCTGGGCACGCTGTAAGGCGTGAGCACACCACTTTTGGCCCGATCGCCATGGCCCAGTTTCTTCAAGTTCACCCCGAAAACCCCCAAGCGCGCTTGATCCAACTCGCGGTCAAATTGCTGGCCGCTGGCGGGGTGATGGCCGTGCCCACCGACTCCAGCTATGCCTTGGTCTGCCACTTGGATGACAAAGCCGCCGTGGACCAAATGCGCCGCATCCGGGGTGTGGATGAACGCCACCACCTGACCCTGCTGTGCC
>CAMDLJ010000029.1 GCA_945901665.1 Bordetella parapertussis
GTGAGCGCGTTTTATCCGGCATGCGCCCAACGGGCGCTTTGCATTTGGGCCACTACCACGGCGCCTTGAAAAACTGGGTGCGCTTGCAGTCAGAGATGGAGTGTTTTTACTTTGTCGCCGACTGGCACGCCCTGACCACCCATTACGAAGACGCCAGCGTGATCGAGCAACACGTCTACGAAATGGTCATCGACTGGCTGGCCGCTGGCCTGGACCCGGCGCAATGCACCATCTTTTTGCAAAGCCGATTGCCTGAGCATGCCGAGTTGTTCACCTTGTTGGCCATGGGCACCCCCATCGGTTGGTTGGAGCGCGTGCCCACCTACAAAGACCAGCAAGAAAAGCTCAAAGACAAAGACCTCAGCACCTACGGCTTTTTGGGCTACCCCCTGCTGCAAGCGGCCGACATCTTGATCTACAAAGCCCACTATGTGCCCGTAGGCGAAGACCAAGCCAGCCATGTGGAGCTCACCCGCGAGGCGGCACGGCGCTTTAACCACTTGTACGGTCGCGAACGCAACGCTGAACAACGCATTGCCGCCAGCCTGGCCAAATTGCCCCGCGACAGCGCCAAGCGGCTTGAAAAATCGCGCAAGCAATACCAAGAAACCGGCGACGCCAAGGCCCTGGAAGGGGCCATGGCCTACATTGCCCAAGCCCCCGAACTCGATACCGATGACCGCGAACGCCTCTTTGGCCACTTCAAAGGCACGGGCCGCTCGGTGCTGATCGAGCCCCAAGTCTTGCTCACGCCCACCAGCCGCCTGCCGGGCTTGGACGGCGCGAAGATGAGCAAAAGCTACAACAATGCCATTGCCTTGCGCGAAGAAGCTGACAGCGTGGCACACAAAGTCAAACGCATGCCCACCGACCCAGCGCGGGTCAAACGCACCGACGTGGGCGACCCTGACAAATGCCCGGTGTGGCAATTCCACCTGGTTTACAGCGACGAGCCCACCCGCGCCTGGGTCACCCAAGGCTGCAAAAGTGCTGGTATCGGCTGCCTGGAATGCAAACAACCGGTGATAGACGGCATCTTGGCCGAACAGCAACCCATGCGCGAGCGCGCCCAACCCTATTTGGATCACCCCCAACTTGTCCGTGACATTGTGGATGCAGGCACTGAACGTGCTCGCATCACGGCACGGCAAACCATGCGCGAAGTGCGCGAGGCCATTGGCCTGAACTACTGACCTGGAGAAAAACCATGAGCTTATTTGTCATCGACGACCATCCCTTGGTGCGCCAAGCCATTGGCATGCTGCTGCGCAGGCTGCGCCCCACTTCGGTGGTGGTCGAGCTCGAAAAGTTCAGCGAACTGCCAGCGGCCATCATCAAGCACGGTACCCCAGAGTTGTTTGTGCTGGACTTGCTGCTGCCCGGCGTCAAAGGCACCAGCGCGGTCCACGACACCAAGGCCATGTACCCCGAAGTGCCACTGGTGGTGTTGTCGGCCATGCCCGCTGGCGAAGCAGAGGAAACCTGCATTGAAGCCGGGGCCGACCTCTATATTGAAAAGTCTTCCCCGCCCAATGACATCACCGCGGCCATCCAAGGCCTGTTGTCAGCCGATGACAATTTCGAGGAAATGGCGCCCACCGACACCAAACTGTCCAAGCGCCAAAAACAATTGATCGTGATGCTCGATCGGGGCCTGTCCAACCGCGACATCGCCGCTGAGCTGAGCATCAGCGAGCACACCGTCAAGGTGCATTTGTGGCGTTTGTTCCGCCGCCTGGGCGTGAAAAGCCGCACCCAAACCCTGCACTTTGCCCGCACCCACGGCCTGCTATCGGGTTGAACCCCGGTTCTGTTGATGGTCATGCCAGGGGCTGTTGCGACAGCCCCTTTTTCATGGCATGGGGCCGCGGATCACCAAGCTGAGTTGGCTCGATGGGTTTTTGATCGGCCCCAGGCTGACCCCGAGCTCGCCGGGCTGGGCCATGGCCTGACCGGTTTTGGAAATGCGCGCTTTGAGCACCACCTCGCTGGCACTGGAGAGCTTGGACTGTGGCCCCATGGCCTGGCTGTCGTCGAGCACAAAGTCAAAGGGCAGTGCCGCCACCGTGGTGCGCACAATCGCCAGCGGCATGCGCCCGCCTTGCGCCGGCGTGGCGTAAATGAAGACCGTGTCGCTGGGGCTGGTTTGGGCCGCCAGCTCGGGGGCCAAGCTGACCCGACCAGCGATGCGCGCTGCCGCCACGCTGCTGGAGGTTGACGGACTGGCGGGGGGCGCGGGCTGGGCGCTGGCAAGCCCTGAAGGAGCTGACTGGGCGCTGGCAAGCCCTGAAGGAGCCGACTGGGCGCTGGCAAGCCCTGAAGGAGCCGACTGGGCGCTGGCGCGCCCAGGGGCCAGCCTTTCACGCGCTTGGGCCAGGGCACTGTCCAAGGCATTGATGTCTTCTGACTGGGGCGGCAAGCTGGCCCGCACCCGCTCCCAGTATTGAATGGCTTGGGCAAATCGCCCCTCGGAAAACGACGCACTGCCAGCCAACAACAGCGCATTGTTTTGGTTCGGGTTGGCCTTGAGAATGCGGTTGATCACGGCCCAGGGCTCGCCGCTGAAGTCGCCCCCTTGCACCTGCGCCACCACCTCAGCACGTTCGATGGCCAGGTCGTCATCGGGCGCTAGGGCCAGGGCTTTGGCAAAGGATTTTTCAGATGCAGGAAACTTTTCTTGGCTGCGTTGCAAACGCGCCAGCATGACCCAAGCGTCCATGTTGTTGGGCTCGTCTTGCAAGCGGCGCTCCAATTGGCCCACCATCTGCGCAATCTTTTCAGGGGTGACCGTGGCATTGGGGCCTTCATCCGGGGCCGATTGGGCCAAGGCCGCTGGGTCCAAGCCCATGGGAGAGCCCCAGGCGCCATAGAGCAGCACGGCACACACCGGCAGCGTCAGGCACAGGGCCAAGACTGTTTTGCGCGGCCTGTTGATCACCCCACTCTGCGCCTGAAGGGGGCCACTGACCCAATCGTCGCGCAAGCGAAGTTTGAGCTCTTCCAAGGCCTGTGCGTACTCGGCATCGTTCAGATGCCCGAGGGCGTGCTCGCGTGCCAAGTCCGTACTTTGATCGCGGTAGACCTGCGCATTGGCTTGTTCATGGGCATCAGCGGCGGCCTGCACCGGTGGGCGCCACAAAGACCACACCAACACACCCAACACCGCCACCACCATCAGCAAGGTGAGGACCACAAAACTCAGAGCAACATTCACATCAATCCTTCAACCATTGATCCACACGCGCGCGTTCCGCGTCGCTCATGGCCGGGGCCGTGTCGGCCTGCTGACGACGCTGGCGCAAGTACCACCACAAACCCGCCACCGCACCCAACAACAGCACAAACGGGCCAAACCACAGCAGCCAGGTCATGGGCTTGAGCTCTGGGCGGTAAAGCACAAAGTCGCCATAGCGCTCCACCAGGAAATTTTTCACCTGTTGGTCGGAATTGCCCTCGCGCAGCAAGCTGCGCACCTCGCGGCGCAAGTCATCGGCCAACTCGGCCCGCGAAGACGCCAGCGATTCGTTTTGACACACCAAACAACGCAACTCCTCGGACAGTTTGAGCAAGCGCTCCTCGAGCACGGGCTCGTCGGTCATCGGCGCAGCCTCGGGGCCCAGGGCGCCCGTGGGTGAGGCCGCGGCTTGCCCACGGGCTACTGGCGCAGTCGCAACCGCCGCAGCAGACGCAGCAGACGCAGCCGAACCCGCAGGGATGGGGGTGCTCGCAGTGGCAGACGCAGACACAGCGGCAGCCGCAGGTTGTGGGACTTGGGCCGCAGCGGTCAACAAGACCAGGCCAGCCATGGCCAGGATGAGGTTTGCGGCCAGACCCCGTCTTGCGGGCAGGCCAAGCCCTGAGAACCAGCTGCGCCAGGCTGAGTCGATTCCAGAAAAACAAGAGGATGTGTGCAACTCGCCCATCAAGAGGCATTCAATTTTTGGATCAAGGGCAACACCTTGCTGGCCAAGATGGCGGGGGTCACCTCGCCCACCGCCTTGTAGCGGATCACGCCTTGCTTGTCGATCACATAGGTCTCGGGCACGCCATACACGCCGTATTGGATGCCCACGCGCCCATCCAAGTCCATCACCGACAACACATACGGGTTGCCATAGCGCGACAACCACACTTGGCTGCGTTCGCGGGCGAATTGCAGTTTGGCGTTGGCGTCCATGCCCTGCGCTTGCACGTCCTGGGGCTGAATTTCCTTGTAGCTCATGCCCACGATGGGCACCTGATGGCGCTGGGCAAAGTCCACCAGCAGCGGATGCTCTTGGCGGCAGGCCACGCACCAGGTGGCCCACACATTGAGCAACCAGACCCGGCCTTGCATCTCGGCCGGGCTGAACGCGCTTGTCGCCGGGTCGAGTGTGGGCAAGCTAAAGGCGGGCGCTGGCTTGTTGATCAAGGGAGAGGGGATTTCATGCGGGTCGCGCTGCAAGCCCAAGCCCAAAAAAATCACCAAACCAAAAAACAAAGCCAAGGGGATGAGAAACTTCTTCATGTGCTCCCCTGCGGCGCCACACCGGCGGGCATGGGTTCGGTGCGCGCGCTAGCGGCACGGTAGCGCCGATCCACAGCGGCCAGCGCACCACCCAAGACCATCAACAACACACCCGCCCAAATCCAGGGCACAAAAGGCTTGTAATACACCCGCATGCTCCATTGCGGTGTGGGCCCGTCAATCGGGTCGCCCAGCGACACATACAGGTCGCGCATAAAGCCCGTATCGATCGCCGCCTCGGTCATCGGCATGGCTGTCGAAAAGTAACGCCGCTTTTCTGGGTACAGGCGATCCATGGGCTGGCCGTTTTTCAGCACCTCGACATCGGCGCGCACCGCCCGGTAATTGGGGCCTTTGACCTCGGACATGCCTTGCAAGCGAAACGCATAGGGCGCGATGGTCACCACATCGCCCACGCCCATGCGCACATCGCGCTCCACCTCATACGACTTCACGCCGGTGATGCCCGCCACCACCACCGCCAAACCGATGTGGGCGCATTGCATGCCCCAATAGGCCGCACCAATTTGCCCCGGTTGGCGCCAGCGCAACACCATGTGCTGCACCGACCCCAGCACCACCCAAGCGGCCAAGAAAAACCCAAATGCCGCGCCGATGGACCATTCACCCGCCAAAGCTGGCGCAGCCAAACCCACCCCCAGCGCGGCCAGTGCCACCCAGCGCAAACGCAACAGCAACTCGCCCCAGTTCGACTCACGCCAGCGCACCACCGTGCCAGGCACCATGATGACCAACAAAGGCACCATCAAGGGCACGAACACGGCATTGAAATACTGCGGCCCCACCGAC
Source organism: Bordetella parapertussis (assembly GCA_945901665.1). Next base: position 5,318 of record CAMDLJ010000029.1, read on the forward strand.
AACTTGCCCAGGTTGAGCGCATCAATCACCAGCGGGTAAATGGTGCCCAACAGCACCGCCGCACAAGCCACCACCAGCAACACACTGTTGGCCAAGAGCAGGGTTTCCCGCGAGAGCAAACTCACCGCTTGCCCCATGCGCACCTTGGGCATGCGCCAGGCGTACAAGGTGAGCGAAAAGCCCACCACCACAACCAAAAACATCAAGATGAATACGCCGCGCTTGGGGTCAGACGCAAACGCATGCACCGAGGTCAGCACCCCCGAGCGGACCAAAAATGTGCCCAAGAGCGACAGCGAAAACGCGCTGATCGACAGCAACACCGTCCAGGCCTTGAAGTTGCCGCGCTTATCGCTGGCCATGAGCGAGTGAATCAACGCCGTGCCCACCAACCAAGGCATGAGCGAGGCGTTCTCCACCGGGTCCCAAAACCACCAACCGCCCCAACCCAGCTCGTAATACGCCCACCACGAACCCAGGCCAATGCCAAAGGTCATGAACAACCATGCCACCAAGGTCCACGGCCGCGACCAGCGCGCCCAGGCCGCGTCCAAGCGCCCCGCCATCAAGGCGGCGATGGCAAAGGCAAAGGCGACTGAAAAGCCCACATAGCCCATGTACAACATGGGCGGGTGAATGATCAAACCGGGGTCTTGCAACAAGGGGTTCAGGTCGCGCCCATCGGCCGCGGCCGGCAGCAAACGCTCAAAGGGGTTGGACAAGGCCAAGATGAACAGCAAAAACCCCACCGACACCCAACCCAACACGCCCACCACCCGCGCCACCATGGCTTGGGGCAGGCTGAAAGAAAATGCCGCTACCGCTGCCGTCCACATGGCCAGCATCAGCACCCACAACAACAGCGAGCCCTCGTGGCCGCCCCACACCGCGGCCACCCGGTACACGGTGGGCAACAGTGAGTTGGAGTGCTGGACCACATACAAAACAGAGAAGTCGTTGTTGACAAAACACGCCGTCAAGGCCGCAAACGACAACGCCACCAGGCCGAAATGGGCAAATGCCGTCGGACGCGCCAGCGCTTGCCAGGCGGCGTGTTCGCGCCAGGCGCCCAACAATGGCAGGGTGGCCTGAATGCCCGCCACCAACAGCGCCAGGATCAGGGCAAAGTGGCCAAGTTCAGCGAGCATGGGTATCTTTCATGGTTTGACGGTTTGGGCCGCTTGGCCCGCGGTGGCTTTGTCCAAGGCGTGCTGGGCCTCAGGTGGCATGTAGTTTTCATCGTGTTTGGCCAAGACCTCGGTGGCAGTGAACAGGCCATCTGCCCCCAAGCGCCCCTGGGCCACCACGCCCTTGCCTTCTTTGAACAAATCGGGCAACAGGCCGCTGTAAACCACGGGTATGTCGCGGGCAGTGTCAGTCACCACAAACTGCACTTGCACATCTTGGCGCTGCAAGCTGCCGGTTTTCACCAGACCGCCAATGCGAAAGATGCGCCCTTGGGGGGCCTCACCTTGGGCCACCTGGGTGGGGGTGAAAAAAAACACCAAATTGCTCTGAAAGGCATTCAGCACAAAAGCGGCTGCGGCGCACAGCACCAGCACCCCCAGCGCAACCCACATGAATCGGCGTTGGCGTGCTGTCATGGTCGCCCCTGAGATTGGTCAAGGGCTTGAGCGGCTTGCTCGGCACGCAGCCAGGCCAAGGTGCGCTCGCGCTCGCGCCGGGCCCACCACACCTCCAAGCCCAGCAGGGCAAAACACACGCCCACACTGCCCCACACATACACCGCATAGCCGCCCATGTGCCAAAAAGCCGCCCAACTCTCCCACCTCATGGCTGCACCCCCGGTTTGAGTTCGGGCAACTGGGCCACCCAATCGGCGTGGCGCTCGCGTTGCAAAATCAGGCTGCGGGTGCGATAGAGCACGATGGCCACCGTATAAACCCAACACGCCAAAGCCATGAGCAGCATGCCCCACAGCATGGTTTGCGCCATGCTGGGAGAGCGGGTCAAAGAAACCGAAGCCCCTTGATGCAAGGTGTTCCACCATTTGACCGAGAAATAAATGATGGGCACATTGACCGCGCCCACAATGGCCACCAAAGCCCCCGCACGGTCGGCCCGGCGTGGGTCTTGAATGGCCGAAGTCAAGGCAATGAAGCCGATGTACAAAAAGAACAAAATCAACTCTGACGTCAGTCGAGCATCCCACACCCACCAGGCACCCCACATGGGTTTGCCCCACAGGGCACCGGTCCACAGCGACAAAAACGCAAACAATGCCCCGGTGGGTGCCAGGGCTTGGCTCAGCATGCCAGCCATTCGAGCGCGAAACACCAAACACACCACGCCCCAAAAGGCCATCGCCAAATAAATGATCATCGACATCCATGACACAGGCACATGGACAAAAATGATGCGGTAACCCTCGCCTTGTTGCGCATCGGTGGGCGCGACCATGAACCCCACCCACATGCCCGCCAGCGTCAAGGCCAGTGCCAGCAGCGCCAAGGGCTTCCAACACACGCCGGCCAAACCATAAAAGGTCTGGGGTGCGGCGTAATGGGTCCAGGCGATGCGGCGCATGTGCTTATTCCAAAGAAATGCGCAAGGCCTGGGCACAGGCCCAGGGGCTGAACAAGCCAGACAAAAGCAATAAAGCCATCAATATCGATAAGTGGGCACCACTGCCCAAGCCGGCGGCCAAGGCCTCGACCGCACCGGCGCCAAACACCAGCACCGGGACAAACAAGGGCAGCACCAACAATGCGAGCAAGACACCGCCGCCACGCAGACCCAGGGTCAAGGCTGCGCCAATGGCTCCAATACAAGACAACACGGGGGTACCGATCAAGAGGGACAGGGCCAACACGCCCAGGGCATCGCCAGACAGGTCAAACAAGACCCCCAGCAGGGGCGCCAATAATACCAATGGCAAACCGCACAAGACCCAATGTGCGGCGATTTTCGCCACAACCAGCAAGGTCAATGGCGTGCCCGACAACAGCATTTGCTCCAAAGTGCCATCCCGGTGATCAACCTCAAACAAGCGGTTCAGCGCCAGCAAACTTGCCAGCAAGGCCCCCACCCACAGCACGCCAGGCGCGAGCATGCGCAAGGTGGCCCGCTCTGGCCCCACCGCCAGGGGAAACAAAGCGGCCACCACCACAAAGAAGAACACCACCGTCAGCACTTCGCTGGGGCGGCGCAAAGCCAGCAACAGGTCGCGGCGCAACAAAGACCACAGCGCGCTCATGCCCGGCCCAATCGGTGGCTGCGGTTGTCGCCGCTGGCCAAATGCACCGCCTGGTGGCTGGTGAAGACCACCATGCCCCCATGCGCCACATGGTTTTGCATCAACTCTTGCAACACCCCACAGGCGGCGGTGTCCAAAGCCACGAAGGGCTCGTCAAGCAGCCACAAACGCGCCGGGCTCAGGCCCAAGCGGGCCAAGGCCACGCGACGCTTTTGGCCTTGCGACAAAACCTGCAACGGCAGGTGCTCACGCCCGCGCAAACCCATTTGGTGCAAGGCCTGCAGGGCCGCATCGGGCACCCAGGCTTGACCGCTCAAGGCCGCGGCGAAGTGCAGATTTTCCAAAGCGCTCAAACCCTCTTTCAAGGCCAAGGTGTGACCGAGATAGAGCATGTCGCGCAAAAAATCTTCGCGCTCATGGGTGGTGGGCTGCCCCGCCCACAACACCTGTCCATCCAAGGGCACCGCCAGACCGCACAACAGACGCAGCAAACTGGTTTTCCCGCTGCCGTTGTCGCCCTGCAGGTGCAGGCTTTGACCCGGCAAGACCGACAGGTTGAGCCCTGCAAACAGCGTTTTGCCACCGCGCTCGCAAGCCAAATCGCGGGTTTCCAAACCGGTGTGGGGCTGCATCACATGTAGGTGCCGCACAGGGTGATGACTTCACCCCCGCTGCCCATTTTGAAGCGCGCCAAGCCCGCACTGCGCTGGGTGTTGACGCCACCCAAATCGAGCCGTCGCACCCCGCGCTGGCGCAGATCTTGGATGGCCTGCCACAAAATCAGGTTGTGCGCATTGAGATCGCGCCCGGCATCACTGGACCACCCCACTTGGTAGGTGGCGACCTGGCCGTGGATCAAAAACAGCATGGCCGCCACCCGCTCACTGGCGGCATCGGCGCGCAAAATCAAAGCGGTTTTGGACACATGCTTGCGCGCATGGATGTAATGGTGGATCCAGCCCAAGGGCAAGCCTGAAAAGCCGCGCGACAAGCGCTGTTTGAGCTCTTCTTCCATCAGCCACGCGTATTGCGCCGGGTTGGCACCCACCCGCTGTACCTGCAAACCAGCGCTTTCGGCGGCCACCAAACGGTTGCGCCAGCGCGGGTCCATGGCCGCCCGCAGTTGGGCATCGCTGTGCTCGAGGTTGAGCATCACGGTGGATTCGCCGGTCACCACGCGGGTCATGCCCGGCCAGCGCAAACCCGATGTGGCCTCGGCCTCGTCGGGTGAAAACAAAGCCAAGCGGGGCCGCCACAAAGGCAACTGGCGTTTCAGGGCCACCAACACCTGGGCCTTTTCGCGTTGCGACAAGGGCTGCAACCACAAAGGGCCATGGGCGCACAAGGCCACGGTGGCGATCAGGCCCACCCGGCGCGCGATGAACTGGGCCATGGCCAGGGCTTGGCCATCGCGCTCCACCCGCGCCCGTAAACAAGCCACGCCCAGCGCCATCATGGTCTCGCCATAGGCCCAGTCTTGCTGCAAAGCGCCAGCCAAGCGGCCATGGTCTTGGTCCCAGGCTTTGGCGTCGTGGCCGTCCCAGATGACTTTCATGGTTTTACAATGACTCCATCATGAACCGATTGACCCGCTGGATTCGACGCGCGCCCGTGCAAACCGTGATGGGGCACCGCTTGCCCGAACCGCGCCTGACTTGGGGCGCAGCCGCCATGGCCTTGCTGTACCTGGGCGTGCCAGTGTTGGCCGTGGGCATGGTGATCGACGCCTTGATTCAGCTCACCACCGGTCGTTGCACCGGCGTGTGGTGCTGGTTTGGCTGAGCCGCGACAACCCACCCGGGTCCACCTGTTATCCGCGCTCCGAAAATGGGGCCCCACAACGCGCTGAAACCCTGGCGTGGACATCGGTGAACAAGTGGGGTGAGGCATATAGAACATGGATCTTACCGCCGCCGGGTGACACCGCCCGCCACGCCAAAGTGCTTGTCACCGGCGCGGCAAAGCGGGCCCGGTTGCCCTGGGGGCTGGTGAATAATCGGTCCCTCACCCACTGCAGGAGCCTGCCCATGAAAACCACCCTCCGCTTTCGCATGTTGCTGATCTCTGCCAGCCTGGGGATCGGTGTGGCATTGGCCCAAACACCGGCATTCCCCAGTCGCGCCATCAGCCTGGTGGTGCCCAATCCACCTGGCGGTTTGGTCGACACATCGGCCCGCTTGGTGGCCGAACCCTTGGCGCGCCTGATCGGCCAATCGGTGGTGATCGAAAACAAGCCCGGCGCCAGCGGTAACTTGGCCTACCAAACCGTGGCCCGTTCGGCCAAAGACGGCCACACCTTGTTGATCTCGTACTCGGGCTACCACGTGGCCAACCATATCTTGATGGACAAAGTGGGCTGGGAACTGCGCGACCTCACCCCCGTGGGCCTGATCACCGTGGCCACCAATGTGATCGCGGTCCACCCCTCGCTGCCGGTGAACAACTTGAAAGAGTTCATCGCCTACCTCAAGGCCAACCCGGGCAAGGTCAATTACGCCTCGCAAGGCAATGGCTCGGTGTCGCACATTGGCACCGAAATTTTCAAGCAACAAACTGGCACCGAAATGGTCCACGTTCCATATAAAGGTTCTGGCCAAGCCATCCAAGACGTGCTGTCGGGCCAAGTGCAGGTGTTCATCACCACGCCGCCCTCGGTGATGGGTCATGTGCTGGCCGGAAAGCTCAAGGCCTTGGCGGTGACGGGCAAAATTCGCCACCCCCAAATGCCCCAGGTGCCCACCATTGCCGAGGCCGGATTGCCCGGCTTTTTGCTGGAGTCTTGGGTCGCGCTGTATGCGGCCAACGGCACACCGCCAGCGGTGGTGCAAAAGCTCGCCGCCGAGGTCAAACGCAGCATGGAGTTGCCCGAAACGCGCCAGCGCGCCGACCAAGCTGGCATCGAGGTGCGTTACTTGAGCCCTGCCGACACCACCAAGCTGCTCGAGGCCGACATCGCCGGCTGGACGGTCGCTATCAAGCAAGCCAATATCAAGTTGGATTGATGGTGCACGCCTGCCTGGCCCGGGCCGCGTTGGCCGCCCGCCTGCGCCAGATGGGGCCATGGGTGACAACGGCCTGCGGCCTGCAAAACGTCTGGCCCGGGTTGTCGCTGGCCAGCGCTCCGCGGCAGTGGCTGCTCGCCGCTGGTGCCACGCTGGCGTGCGCCCTGGTCCCTGCGGCGCTGCAGGCCCAAACCGGCGTTGACTATCCCATCAAACCGGTCAAGATCATCGCGCCCGTGGCCCCCGGTGGCGGCGTCGACCTGATCGCCCGCACCGTGGCCGAGCGCTTGACCAAGGCGCTTGGCCAGTCGTTTGTGGTGGATAACCAAAGTGGTGGTGGCGGTGCCATCGCCTCCAGCAACGTGGCCCGCGCACCGGCCGATGGCTACACCTTGTTGTTGGCCTATGTCGGTACCCATGGCACCAACCCAGCGGTGCGCAAATTACCCTACGACGCGGTCAAAGACTTCAGCCCCATCGCCATGGTCGGTGGCACGCCCAATGTGTTGGTGGTCCATCCGGGCGTGCCCGTCAACGACCTGAAAGGCTTTGTGGCCCACGCCAAAAAATTCCCTGCAGGCTTGAGTTACGGCTCGGCGGGTCAAGGCACGCTGACCCATTTGGCGATGGAGCAGCTCAAACTGCAAGCGCAATTTTTCAGCGTGCATGTGCCCTACCGCGGCATCGGTCCGGCCTTCACCGATTTGATGGGCGGCCAAACCCAGGCCTTGTTTCCTGGCTTGGCGGCGGCCTTGCCCCACATCCGGTCGGGCAAGGTGCGGGCCTTGGCCGTGACAGGCCTGAAGCGCCACCCGCTGATCCCTGACGTACCCACCTTCGCCGAACTCGGCTATATCGGTTTTGATGGCGTGCAGTGGTATGGCATCGTGGGCCCGGCCAAATTGCCTGAAAAAATCACCGCCCGTTTGAACGAAGAGATCAACAAGGCCATCAATAACCCCGAGCTCAAAGATCGCTTGTCGGCCGAGGCCATCCAGCCCATGCCCATGGCCCCCGATGCCTTTGGCCAATACATCCGCCAAGACATTGCGCGCTGGACCCAAGTGGCCAAAGAGCGGGGCATCGAAATCGATTGACGCCCCGGCACGCGCCGCGCTGAAGTGCCCACGCACCCCAGTGGCCCGCCAGAACCCTCTATTTATGAAGACACCCCACCACAAGGATTGATATGGCCCGCAACACCCAAGTCAGCGCCGACCACAATGCGCCCCCCATCACCGATGTATTGGCCCGCCATGTGGCCGGCCACGCCTCGCGCGGTTGGAGCGACGCGGTCGAGCATGAAGCGCTGCGCACTTGGCTCAACTGGGTTGGATGCGCCATTGGTGCGACGGGTCATGAAAGCGTGCAAGCCGCGCTGGCCGCGATGAAGGCCTTTGACTCCGCCCCGCAGGCGAGCTTGCTTGGGCGCAGCGAGCGCGTGGACATGGGGGCTGCGGCGCTGATCAACGGCATTTCTTCGCACACCTTTGACTTTGACGACACCCACCTGAAAACCATCATTCACCCGGCCGGTCCAGTGGCATCGGCCTTGCTCGCACTGGCCGAGCACCGGCATTTTTCGGGCCGCCAAATCATCGACGCTTTGGTCTTGGGCATTGACGTGTCATGCCGCATTGGCAACTGCATGTACCCCGACCACTACGACCGGGGTTGGCACATCACCGGCTCGACCGGCAGCGTGGGCGCGGCCGCCGCTTGTGCGCGCTTGCTGGGCTTGAATGTGCAGCAAACCGCCATGGCCATGGGCATTGCTGCCTCGCAACCCATCGGCATGCGCGAGCAATTTGGCACCATGACCAAGCCTTTTCACCCCGGTGGCAGTGCGCGTGCGGGTTTGACCAGCGCCTTGTTGGCGCAAAACGGTTTCACCGCCAGCGCCAAAGCCCTGGAAGCACCGCGCGGCTTCATCCAAACCGTATCGACCAAACACGACTGGTCAGAAATCACCGACGCGCTGGGTGAGCGCTTTGAAATCTCTTTCAACACCTACAAACCCTTTGCTTGCGGCATCGTGGTGCACCCCAGCATCGACGCTTGTGTGCAGCTGCGCGCCAAAGGCATCACACCCGATCAAATTGAACGCATCGACCTCAAGGTGCATTCGCTGGTGCTGGAGTTGACCGGCAAGAAAACCCCGGCCGACGGCCTGCAAGCCAAGTTCAGCGTCTACCACGGCTGCGCCGCTGGGCTGATGGTGGGGCGCGCGGGCGAAGAAGAATACGAAGACGCTTTTGTCACCCGCGCCGACACCGTGGCCTTGCGCGCCAAGGTCCATGCCGTGGTCAATGACGCCATCGACGAGGCCTCGGCCGATGTCACCGCCCACCTCAAAGATGGTCGCCAAGTGCATGTGTTTGTCGAGCACGCCATTGGCTCGATGCAAAACCCCATGAGCGACGCCCAGCTCGAAGGCAAGTTCCACAGCTTGGCCGACGGTGTCATTGGTGCTGAGCGCGCCCAAGCGGCGATTGCCGCCTGCTGGGGCATGGGCCAAGCCCCCGGCGTGCAAGCTTTGTTGCAAGCCGCCTGCCAGCGTTGAGCGTGGGGCCCAGCACAGCCTGCCAAGCAACCCGAAAGTACACCCCGCCAGCCGCACCCCGCTTGTCACCCAAAGCGCAAGCCAGGTGCATGGCCTTTCGATACAGTCAGTCGTTTTCATCCCCCACCCATTTGCCCACAGGAGAAGCCACCCATGAGCACCCAAC
>CAMDLJ010000030.1 GCA_945901665.1 Bordetella parapertussis
GCCAAGACACCGCCCGATTTGGTCAAACGGATGAACGAAGAGCTGAACAAAACCCTGCGCAACCCCGAGGTGGCCAATAAGCTTCAAGCCCAAGGCATTGAGCTTGCCGGCGGCAGCGTCGAGCGGGCCAAGTCGTTCATTGACAACCAAATCGACACCTGGGCCAAGGTGGTGCGCGACAACAACATCAAGTCGGATTGAGTCGGGTGTTCACGTTGCGCTGGACTCCCCCTCATCAACCGCCATCTCGGGGCATGCAGGTCTCCTCCAGTCGCTGCGCTCCGATGTCGTCTGCCTGCACACCCACTCGTGTCGGTTTCAGTGAGATGTCGGTTTCTAAAGTCTTGGCGCGCCATCAGGTTTGCTTTTGATCCAATGTGCGGTTATCCACAACACTTGCGTGTGCATATCTCATTCGCAGCACCGATGGCGGGTGCGTCGCCCGACAACATTGGAGCGAAGCGACTGGCGGAGGGCGGCGTATCCGCCAGCGGGACGGGTTCAGCCAAAAGAATTGGAATCTGACCCCAATTAACGACCCCAGTTAACGCCTCCCCAAAGACCAAACGTGATCGAGGCACCGTGCCCATGAAAGAGTGGGAATCTGCCCCCCATTAACCAGCACTGTTAAGCTTGGCGCGAATTTTTCAACCACAGGACACCACACCATGCGCATCCCCGATTGGACCCCCCAAGCCCATCTCCAACCTGCTGCTTTGGTCGACGGCATCATGGCGCGTCGAGGCGGCAAGTTGATCAACCTGGACAAAGCTTTGCTGTGGAGCGAGCCGGTGGCCAGCGGCTGGAATGTGTACCTGCGCAATGTGCGCACGGGTTTGTCGGCCAGCCGCAAGCTGTGCGAGTTGGGTATTTGTACCGTGGCCTTGATCACCGGTGCCGAGTACGAGTACCACCACCACGCGCCCGACTTCATCACCGCGGGCGGCACACAGGCCGAGTTGGACGCCTTGCAAGCCGTGCTCAAGGGTGACGCCCGCCAAGCCATCCACCACCCGGCCTTGGCCCCGCTAGAGCGTTTGGTGCTGCAGTACGCCGCCCAAATGACCATCGATGTGAAGGTCGATGAGGCATTGTTCAAACAACTGGCCAGCCATTTTTCGACCACCGAAATGCTCGAGCTGACCACCGCTATCGCCACCTACAACATGGTCGCCCGCATCCTGGTGGCGCTGCAAATCACACCCGAAGAGCATTGAGTTCATGGGCATTTAATGGGGGTCAGATTCCAATTCTTTTGCGCTAACTTTTGGTGGCGCCCCACCTGACCCCTGACCTTTTGCTGAGCCCGCCCCGCTGGCGGGAAAGCCGCCCTACGCCAGTCGCTGCGCTCCGATGTTGTCGGGCGGCGCACCCACCATTGGTGCTGCGAAGGAAATGTGCGCGCGCAACAGGTAAGAACACCCGCACGCTTCACTCATGTCAAAGGCGTTAGCGCGCCACCATTTGCCAAACCCAGATCTCACCGAAACCGGCACGAGCGGGTGTGTGGGCCGACGACATGGGAGCGAAGCGACTGGAGGAAGCTTGCGTACCCCGAGATGGCGGTTGTGAGGGGGAGTTCCAGAAGTCCTCGCAGATAATCCACGCATGCACATCCGCTTCACCAAAATGCAAGGCGCCGGCAACGACTTTGTTGTGTTGGACGAAACCCAACAGCGCTTGAACTTGAGCCCGGCCCAATACCGTTGGCTGGCCGATCGGCACTTTGGCATTGGGGCCGACCAAATCCTCAGCGTGCGCGCCGCACCCAGCGCCGATGTTGACTTTGAATACGTCATCCACAACGCCGACGGTGGTGAGGTTGAGCATTGTGGCAACGGTGCGCGCTGTTTTGTGCGTTTTGTGCGCGACCAAGGCCTGACCGACAAGCACACTGTCCGCGTTAAAGTCCATGGCGGCGTCATCACCTTGCACGAGCGCGCTGACGGTTCGGTCAGCGTGGACATGGGCGCACCGATCTGGGACCTGTCACGCATTCCTTTTGATCCCCAACACGCGAAAGCCTTGCCCGCAGACGCCACCCATTCAGCAGGCCGCTGGCGCATCGACTGGCCCGGCCACAGCACCGATATCACGCCGGTGTCCATGGGCAACCCGCATGCGGTGCTGTGGGTCGACGATGTCGACACCGCGCCGGTGCTCAACTGGGGGCCGGTGATTGAACACCACCCAGCCTTCCCCAAGCGGGTGAATGTGGGTTTTGCCCAGATCGTCTCGCGCCGCGAAATTCGCTTGCGCGTGTTTGAGCGCGGTGCGGGCGAAACCTTGGCCTGCGGCACAGGCGCTTGCGCGGCCGTGGTGGCGGGTCAGGCTTTGGGTTGGCTTGACGCCGATGTGGTGGTGCACGCCCGCGGTGGTACGCTCGAGATTTCTTGGTCCGGGGATGCTTCGTCGGTGCGCATGACCGGTGCGGCCACCACGGTTTTCCACGGCGAGACAGAACTGCCCGTTATCACATGAAACCAGCCGCACTCAACCCCATCACCGAAGACGACATCGCCCAATTTTTGGTGCACACGCCCGATTTTTTTGACCGCCATGCCGAGTTATTGGCCACGGTTCGATTGGGCAGCCCCCATGGCGGTCGGGCAGTCAGCTTGCAAGAGCGTCAAGCAGAGATGTTGCGCGAAAAAATCCGCGCGCTCGAGGCACGCATGATGGAGATGATGCGCCATGGCAACGACAACGCGGTGCTGGCCCAGCGGTTGCAACGCTGGTCGCAGGCCTTGTTTTTGGTGCCCCAGGCCAGCGATTTGCCGCGCATCTTGGCCGAGCAAATTGAGCATCAATTCATGGTGCCCCAGGTGGCCCTGCGGCTGTGGGGTGTGGCCCAGGCCCACCAGGGACAGCCTTTTGCCCAGGGTGTGAGCGACGACGTCAAGGTGTTTGCCGAATCCCTCGGCCAAGCTTATTGCGGCATCAACAATGGGTTTGAAGCCGCCCAATGGTTGGCCAATCCAGACGCGGCGCAGTCCTTGGCTCTGGTGACGCTGCGTGAACCTCAAACGGGGGATGCACCCGCCAAAGCCATGGGCTTGTTGGTGTTGGCCTCGCCCGATAGCCAGCGCTATCACGCGGGCATGGGCACCGAGTTTTTGGACAATTTGAGCGCCTTGGCCAGTGCGGCCTTGCAGCGCTTGCGCTGAGCCCCGTGAGCTGTGCGGTGTGTGCCCCTGGCATGACATGAGCCTGGACAGCACCCCCCACCCATCCCCCGAGCCCACCGCAGTGGCCCGCGATGTCCGGGTTCAGCGCTACCTCGACCATGTGCAGTTTGAAAAGCGCTTGGCCAAGCGAACCCTGATTTTGTATGGGTTGGATTTGATCCGCTTGGAGGCGTTGGCTCGCGCTGTGCCGGTTGATTTGGCACAGGTGCACAGCGCCCACGTGCGGCGCTGGGTGGCGCAGATGCATGCCCAAGGCCGCAGCGCACGCGGCATTGCCCTCATCTTGTCGGGTTGGCGCGGCTTTTACGCTTGGTTGGCGCGCGAAGCTTTGGTGACCACCAACCCGGTGCAAGGCGTGCGCCCGCCCAAAGGGGCCAAGCCTTTGCCCAAGGCCTTGAATGTGGACCAGGCCGTTCAATTGGCCGATCATGTGGTGCGTGAAGACGCCCCTTGGTTGGAAGCACGCGATGCGGCCATGGTCGAGTTGCTGTATGGCAGTGGCTTGCGTGTGGCGGAGTTGGTGGGTTTGGATGTGCAAGACAGCCACCAAGCCCTGGGTTGGATTGACTTGGCCGCAGGCCTGGCCCATGTGCTGGGCAAAGGCAGCAAGCGGCGCAGCGTACCGGTGGGGCCAGTGGCCTTGCAAGCGGTGCGGCATTGGTTGGCGCTGCGCCAGGCCCATGTGCGCAACCCAGGCCAAACCGCCTTGTTTGTGGGGCGGCACAACACCCGACTGAGCGCCGATGCGGTGCGTCAGCGCTTGAAGCGCCGCGCGGCTTTGGCCGGTGTGGCCACGCCGGTGCACCCCCATATGTTGCGCCATTCGTTTGCCAGCCATTTGCTGCAGTCCAGTGGGGATATGCGGGCGGTACAAGAGTTACTGGGCCACGCCAGCATCAGCACCACCCAGGTGTACACGCGTTTGGACTTCAGCCATTTGGCACAGGTCTATGACGCGGCCCATCCCCGGGCGCACAAAAAATGAAACGATCTTTCTCATGAAAACCTTGCGCCTGAGAGAGGGCAAAGAGCGCGCCGCCTTGCGCCGCCACCCCTGGATATACGACAACGCCATCGCCAAGGGTGGCGGCGACAGTGGCGAGACGGTGCGGGTGGAGTCGGCCACGGGGCAGTTTTTGGGTTGGGCAGCGTTCAGCCCCAGCTCCAAAATCCGCGCCCGCATTTGGAGCTTTGACGAGGCCGAGCGCATTGACGACGCTTTCTTTGCCCGCCGTTTGCACACGGCCATCGCCGCGCGTGCGCGCATGGACATCGACAGCGACGGCGTGCGCTTGGTGCATGGCGAGGCCGATGGCTTGCCCGGCCTGATCGTGGACCGCTATGGCGAGACCTTGGTGGCGCAGTTTCTCTCCAGCGGGACCGAGCGCTGGAAAGCCGCGATTGCCGACGCCTTGTGCAGCGCCACCGGTGTGGGCCGCTTGTATGAACGCTCTGACTCCGGCGTGCGCGCCTTGGAGGGCTTGCAGCCACACAGCGGATGGTTGCGCCAACCGACAGGCGACGCGGGCCACACCGATATTGGTTTGCGCGAACACGCCTGGCAACTCAGTTTGGATGTGGCCGAAGGCCATAAAACGGGCTTTTACCTTGATCAGCGCGACAGCCGGCACAGATTTGCCCAGTATGCGCAGCGCTTGGGGTTTGTGCAGGTGCTCAATTGCTATTGCTACACGGGGGGCTTCAGTGTGGCGGCCCTCAGCGGCATGCGCGCGGCCGGTGTGTTGGGCGCGGGGGCGCTGGTCACCTCGATTGACTCTTCCGGTCCGGCCATTGCCCGGGCCCAGCGCCATGTGCAACTCAATGGCTTTGACGCCGACAGTGCGGTGTTCATGGATGCCGATGTCAATGCCAGCTTGCGCCTGTTCATCCAAGACGGGCGCCAGTTCGATGCCATCATCTTGGACCCACCCAAGTTCGCTCCCACCGCCGCGCACGCCGAGCGGGCGGCGCGCGCTTACAAAGACATCAACCGCTTGGCCTTCAAATTGTTGGTGCCCGGTGGGGCCTTGTTCACCTACAGTTGCTCGGGTGGCATCAATGCCGACTTGTTCCACAAAATCGTGGCCTCAGCCGGCACCGATGCTGGCGTCGACGGCTTCATCAGCGAGCGTTTATTTGCCGCACCCGACCACCCCATGACCGTGACCTTCCCAGAGGGCGAGTACCTCAAGGGCTTGGTGGTCATCAAAAAGTAAGCCCTGGACCTGCCGCTTGGCTGGTTGCTCAGTGCCGGATTGGGCGGACACCGGCATTTTCGGGCGGTCTTGAATGATCGCTACACTGCCCCCCTTTGTGCATTCATCCCCAGAAAGCAAGCCATGTTGATCCCCACCACTGTCCTGACCGGTTTTTTGGGCTCTGGCAAAACCACCCTGCTCAAGCGGGTGCTGTCCGAGGCCCATGGCATGAAGATTGCCGTGATTGAAAACGAATTTGGCGAAGAAAACATCGACAATGAAATTTTGGTGGCCGACACCCAAGAGCAGATCATTCAAATGAGCAATGGCTGTGTGTGTTGCACCATCCGCGAAGACCTGCGCACCACCTTGCGTGACCTGGCCGAGCGCCGGCGCAAGGGTGAACTCGACTTTGAGCGCTTGGTGATTGAGACCACTGGCCTGGCCGACCCCGGCCCGGTGGCCCAAACCTTCTTCATGGACGATGAAGTGGCCGAGTCTTATTTGCTGGACTCCATCCTCACCTTGGTGGACGCCAAGCACGCACCGTTGCAGCTCAACGACCGCCAGGAGGCGCGCCGTCAAGTGGGCTTTGCCGACCAAATCTTCATCAGCAAAAGCGATTTGGTGGATGCCGAAGCCTTGGACGCTTTGCAACACCGCTTGAAACACATGAACCCGCGTGCGCCACAAAAAGCCGTGCACTTTGGCGAGGTGTCGATCAAAGAGGTGTTTGACTTGCATGGGTTTAACCTCAATGCCAAGCTCGACATTGATCCCGATTTTTTGCAAGACAACAGCCACGCCCACCATGACCACGCCCATGGCGAGCACTGTGACCATCCCTCGCACCAGCACGGTCATGACAAAGAAGGGGGGCATCACCATCACCACGATGACGATGTGAAAAGCTTTGTCTTCAAGTCCAACCGCGCCTTTGACCCGGCCAAGCTGGAGGACTTTTTGGGCGCCATTGTCAACATCTACGGCCCGCGCATGTTGCGCTACAAGGGCGTTTTGTTCATGAAAGGCACCGAGCGCAAAGTCATCTTCCAAGGTGTGCACCAATTGATGGGCAGCGACCTGGGCCCAGCTTGGGCGGCTGACGAGGTGCGCAACAGCAAAATGGTCTTCATTGGCTTGGATTTGCCCAAAGATATTTTTTTCCAGGGCTTGGACAAATGCCTGGTCTGATGGGCGACCCGACCTGTCGCTACAATCGCGCGCGCCCAATGCTGGGCAAAAGGCGAAGCTTCGGGGGAGCCCGGGGTGAACAAATGGACCCGATCGGTGCCACACGCCCATCCAGCTCGCAGTACAGCCGCCCATCGGCGGGGGCCAACACATTAGGAGACCCTGCATGTCCACTGCCAAAACCAAAAAAGGTGCCGCTGTGACCAAAGCCAAGCCCGTGGCCAAAAAGGCCGGCAAAGCTGCGACCTCTGCCAAGCCCGTCAAGGCGGTGGCCAACAAGGCCCCACCCCGTCCGGCTGTGAAAGCCAAGCCCCCCGTCAAGCCTGCAGCCCAGTCTTCTGCCAAAAAGGCCAGCCCGACACCGGCCTCAAAAACCGCTGCGGCAAAATCTGCCGCCCCCAAATCCACTGCTGCGGTGAAAAAGCCCGCCGCGCACCCAGCGGGCGCCAAAACTGCGGGCAAGCCCATTGCCAAAAAACCCGCGCCAGCGGCCAAAACCACCCCCTCCAAAGCCAAGGGCAAGCCGGTGCCTGTTCAGGCCAAGCCAGCGTCCAAGGTGGCGGCCAAACCCGCGTCCAAGGCCGCCCCATCGATTGTGAAAAACAGCACCACCCCCACGGCCAAAGCTTCAGCCGCCAAAGCGACGCCAGGCAAGACAGCTGCGCCGGCCAGTAAATCCGCTGCGGCCCCGGCCCGGCCCGCCCCTGCGCCGGCACCTGTCAAGGCGTTGCCGGCCGTGGGCAAGCAGTCGCCACGCGCGGCCAAAGCCGCCTCCATGGTGCCCCCCCCGCCCGCAGCGGTGGTGCCCTCAAAAGCGGCCAAGTCCAGTTATTCGCCCATCATCACCCCCACCCACATCCCTGCCGCACCCGTGAACACACACAAAGACCCCAAGTTGGCCAACCATTGGAAGACCAAGCCGCTGGAAAGCTTGACCGATGCCGACCTCATGGCCATGCCCGATGACGAGTACATGAACAGCGTTCAACTCGCGTTCTTTCGCAGCAAGCTGGTTCAGCTCAAGCAAGACATTCTCAACAACGCCGGTGAAACCACTGAGCATTTGCGCGAAGACACCACTGTGGTGCCTGACCCAGCTGATCGCGCCACCATCGAGGAAGAACATGCCCTTGAGTTGCGCACCCGCGACCGAGAGCGCAAATTGCTCAAAAAAATAGAGCAATCCATTGCCCGCATCGACAGCGAAGATTACGGTTATTGCGACGAAACCGGCGAGCCCATTGGCGTGGGCCGCTTGTTGGCGCGCCCTACCGCAACTTTGTCGCTGGAGGCCCAACAGCGGCGCGAACTCAAGCAAAAAATGTTTGGCGATTGAGCTGTGCTGCCGCAACCCCTGCGGCGCCCACACCACAACAGGCCTGCGGGCCTGTTTTTTTTGCGTCCAAAAATCTTCACAATTAACATTTGGAGTTATTCCTAAGTTGCTAATTTATAACAACTTTTTCCTTTTGAAGTTGCTGCAAAACACGCTCTAAGTCATTGATTTCATTGAAAAAAACACAAATGAGTTGGAGATTTGGTTGAATCCTGCTACAGTGCAAATAAGTGCAATAAAGTGGTGAAAAATGCATTTGCATCTCCATTTTTGCCTGTTTTCAAGGATGTTTTGCTGTGTTTCAAGGTGCTTCATCGCTGAGTCTGGATGCCAAGGGCCGCTTGTCGGTGCCAACGCGCCACCGTGAGGTGCTCGCTGCCATGGCGCAAGGTCAACTCACTTTGACGCGTCACCCCCATGGTTGCCTGATGATGTTTCCGCGCCCGGAGTGGGAGCGCTTTCGCGAACGTTTGGCGGCCTTGCCCATGAGTGCGCAATGGTGGAAGCGCCACTTCCTGGGAAATGCCATGGATGTGGAGATGGACGGCACCGGTCGGGTGCTGGTCTCGCCAGAGTTGCGTGAGGCTGCAGGCATTCAGCGCGACACCCTGCTGCTGGGCATGGGCAACCACTTTGAACTCTGGGACAAAGCCACCTACGAAACCCAGCAAGCACAGGCCTTGCAAGGTGATATGCCCGATGTGTTCAAGGATTTTTCTTTCTGAATGCCCACGGTGTCCTTGACATGTACCCACACCACGGTTTTGTTGCAAGAAGCGGTCGATGCCTTGGTGCACGACCCGCAAGGCCAATACGTCGATGGCACCTTTGGTCGGGGCGGCCATGCGCGGGAGATATTGGCGCGCTTAGGGCCCAGCGGGCGTTTGTGTGCCTTCGACCAAGACCCGCAAGCGGTGCAGTCTGCGCAGGACTTGTTGCAAGACCCACGGTTCTCCATTCGGCATGTGCCGTTTTCCAGCTTGCGCAATTGGCCCGCCGCCAGTTTGAGCGGGGTGTTGCTCGACATTGGGGTGAGTTCGCCCCAGATCGATCAAGCCGAGCGCGGCTTTTCCTTTCGCCACGATGGGCCGCTGGACATGCGCATGGACCCGACCCGCGGGCGCAGCGTGCACCAGTGGTTGGTCACGGCTTCACAAGAAGAGATTGCGGGGGTGATTCGTGACCATGGCGAAGAACGGTTTGCTGTTCAGATTGCAAAGGCGATTGTGGCTCGCCGAGAGGAACGGGGCGCGCCTGCAAGCACCGCTGAGTTGGCCCAACTCGTGGCTGGCGCGGTCAAAACCCGCGAGCCGGGCCAGGACCCTGCAACGCGCACATTTCAAGCTTTTCGGATTCACATCAATGCCGAGCTTGAAGAACTGCAACAAGCGCTAGAGGCCAGCATCCATGCATTGCAACCCGGGGGACGTTTGGTCGTGATCAGTTTTCACTCACTGGAAGACCGCATCGTCAAGCAGTTCATCGCGCGCCACAGCCGCGAGGTGTTCGACCGCCGTTTGCCCTTTGCCCCGGCGCCCGCCTTGCACTTGAAGGCTGTGGCACGTGTGCGCCCCAGTGCGGCCGAAGTGTCCGCCAACCCGCGCGCGCGCAGCGCCATCATGCGCGTGGCCGAGCGCTCGGCGGTGGTTGCGCCATGACCCGGGTCAACCTGATGCTGATGCTTGCGGTGCTGGCCAGCGCTTTGTACCTGGTGCGTGTGCAGTACGAATCGCGCCGTTTGACCACCGAGCTCGACCGCGCCAAGGACCGGGCCCAAGAGTTGCAAACCGAACACGACCGACTGGATTTGGAGCGTCGCTCCCTGGGCACACCTTTGCGCGTGGAAAAGCTCGCGCGTGAACAGTTGCAAATGCGCACGGTCACGCCGGCCATCACCCAATATGCCCGAATGGGTGATGCATCGGCCAGCGCCAATGCGCCTGTGAGCCATAAACAAGGCGCGCAGCCATGAGCACACGCAGCGTTCAATACACCTCTAGCCCCTTGCTGGCGAGCAAAACGCCGGTATGGCGCAGCCAGTTCATCGTGGCCTGCATCGCCGTGGGGTTTTTGGGATTGGTGGGGCGGGCAGCCTACGTGCAAGTGATTGACAGCGCATTTTTCAAAAAGCAAGGCGCCATGCGTTTCATACGGGTGCTTGAGTTGCCAGCCAACCGCGGCCGCATCTTGGACCGCAATGGTTTGATCTTGGCATCCAGTGTGCCCACCCCCAGCGTGTGGGCCAACCCCGAAGACATTGACCGCACACCCGCCAAACTCAAAAGCCTGGCCCGCTTGCTCAACATGACGGCCCAAGACCTCGAGCACAAGCTGGAAGACGAGGACAAAAACTTTGTTTGGTTGCGCCGACAAGTGGACGAAACGGTATGGCGTGAAATTGATGCGCTCAAAATCAAAGGCGTGTATGCGCGCATGGAATACAAGCGCAAATACCCAGAGGGTGAGGCCCTGGCCCATGTGGTGGGCTTTACCAATGTGGAAAACAACGGCCAAGAAGGCGTTGAGTTGGCATTTGAAAACCAACTCGGTGGCAAGTCGGGCTCACGGCGGGTGATCAAAAACCGGCTCAAACAAGTGGTTGAGCACATTGGCGAGGAAATTCCGCCCGTGGACGGTCGCGATTTGCAGTTGAGCATCGACAGCAAGGTGCAATTCTTTGCCTACCAAAAGCTGCGCGAAGCGGTGTTGCAGCACAAAGCGCAAGCGGGCAGTGTGGTGGTTCTCGATGCCCAGTCTGGGGAAGTGCTGGCTTTGGCCAACTACCCCAGCTATTCTCCCGAGCGGCGGGTCAATCTCAGTGGGGCTCAACTGCGCAACCGCGCGCTGACAGACACCTTCGAGCCTGGCTCCACCATGAAGCCATTTGCCATCAGTCTGGCCTTGGAGAAAGGCTTGGTCAAGCCCGAGACCATGATCCAAACCGCGCCAGGTCGCATCACCATGGCGGGTGCCACCATCTCCGACGCCCACCCCCACGGCCTGCTCAGTGTCAATGAAGTGATTCAAAAATCAAGCAACGTGGGCACGGTGAAAATTGCCATGCAAATGCCCCCGCGTGAGATGTGGGAGATGTATTCCCAGCTCGGCTTTGGCATCAAGCCCGATTTGCCCTTCCCTGGGGTTGTGTCCGGTCGCTTGCGCGCCTACAAAACCTGGCGCCCCATTGAGCAAGCCACCATGAGTTATGGCTACGGTTTGTCGTCCAGCTTGTTTCAACTGGCCCAGGCCTACACGGTTTTTGCCCGCGATGGCGAGCGCATGCCAGTGACCTTGCTCAAGCGCACTGAGCCGGTACAAGGGGTGCGTGTCATGGAGGCGCGCCACGCGGTGGCCGTGCGCCATATGCTCAACATGGCTGCTGGCCCGGGCGGCACCGCACCCAAAGCCCAAACCATGGGCTACTCGGTCGGTGGCAAAACAGGCACTGCCCACAAGCAAGAGGGCAAGGGTTACGCCAGCAAAAAATACCGTGGCTTTTTTGTCGGTCTGGCCCCGGTTGAAAACCCGCGCATTGTGGTGGCCGTGATGATCGATGAGCCCACCAACGGGGCCTATTACGGGGGCGAAGTGGCTGCGCCGGTGTTCAGCCAAACCGTGCAACAAACCCTGCGCATGATGGGCATCCAACCGGATGTGGCGGTGCGCCCCCAGGTCATGGCCAAAGCCGAGGCGGAATCTTTTTGATGCCGGCCTTGCACAACCCCCAACAAGCCGCGCAGTGGTTGCGCCAGCGTGGCTGTGCCCAACTGCACAGCGACAGTCGGCAAGTGCGGGCGGGTGATGGTTTTCTGGCTTGGCCGGGGGGCCGCAGCGATGGCCGCTCCCATGTGGCAGAGGTCATGGCGCGTGGCGCGCGCGCTTGTTTGGTCGAGCGCGACGGCGGGCCTTGGGATGCCCTGACCAGCGCCGACCAGGCGAACAACGTGGCGCACACCGATGCTGGCTTGGGTACCTATGCTGGACTGCGACGCGACAGCGGCGCCATTGCTGCGGCCTACCACGGCCACCCCAGCAAAGCTTTGGACGTGTTGGCCATCACCGGCACCAATGGCAAAACCTCCACGGCTTGGTGGTTGGCCCATGCCTTGCAGGCCTTGGGGCGTGGTTGCGCCGTTGTGGGCACCTTGGGCATGGGAGACGTGGCCCAGGCCGCGCAGTGGTCGCAAGGCGCTGGATTGACCACCCCCGATGCGGTGGTGTTGCAAGCGGGCTTGCGCCAATTTGTTGACCAAGGTTTGTCGGCTTGCGCCATTGAGGCCTCATCGATTGGTCTGCGTGAACACCGCTTGGATGGCACCGCCTTGCGCTTGGCAGTGTTCACCAACTTCAGCCAAGACCACCTCGACTACCACGTCAGCATGGACGATTATTGGCAGGCCAAGGCGGCCTTGTTTGATTGGCCCGATTTGCCCGCTGCAGTCGTCAACCTCGATGACGCCCAAGGCCGCAGTTTGGCCCAAACCCTGCTCGCGCGAAAGCGACCCGCCCAGGTGTGGACCTTTTCGTGCCAGGGGCCTGCGCGCTTGCAAGCGCGCCACATGCGCTGGCAGGGTTCTGCCCAGGGCGGGCCGGGTTTGGCGTTTGATGTGTGCGAGGGTGAGTGGGTGCTGCCTTTGCAAACCCAGATGGTGGGCGCCTTCAACGTCAGCAATGTGTTGGCGGTGATCGCTGCCTTGCGTGCCTTGGGCCACAGCTTGGTCGATGCGGTGCAGGCCTGTGCCCACCTGCCCAGTGTCCCCGGGCGCATGAACAGCTTGGGGGGTATCAACCAGCCTTTGGTGGTGGTGGACTATGCCCACACACCGGACGCCCTGGAAAAGGCCTTGCAAGCTTTGCACGAAGTGGCCCAGCAACGCCAAGGCAAACTGTGGTGCGTGGTGGGTTGCGGTGGCGAGCGCGACGTGGGCAAACGCCCGCTCATGGCGCGGGTGGCTGAGATGCAGGCCCAGTGCGTGGTGCTCACCAGCGACAACCCGCGCAGCGAAGACCCCTTGGCCATCTTGGCCCAGATGCGCTCAGGCCTGCACCAGCCCGACAGCGTGCAAGTGCAAGCCGATCGCCGCCAAGCCATCACCGACGCCTTGGCCCAGGCCGATGCCCGCGATGTGGTGTTGATCGCGGGCAAAGGCCATGAAACCAGCCAAGAAATCAACGGGCAGCGCCTGCCGTTCTCCGATGCGCAGCAGGCCCAGGCTTGCTTGGACGCGGGGGTCTGGGCATGAGCGCCATGCAACTGAGCTTGGCCCAGGCCCAGCAATGGATCCGTGGTGCGCGATTGGTGGGCGCACCCACTGCGTTGTGCGACCGGGTCCACACCGATACGCGCAGCTTGCAACCCGGCGACTTGTTCGTGGCTTTGCGCGGTGAGCGTTTTGACGCGCATGCGTTTTTGTCCCAAGCCCAGGCCGCTGGTGCCGGAGCCGCTGTGGCCGAGCAGGGTTTGGCCGCTGCCGGTTTGGTGGGTTTGGAAGTGCCCAACAGCTTGCTTGCCTTGGGCGAGTTGGCCGCGGGTTGGCGCCAACAGTTTGAGCTTCCCTTGCTGGCGGTGACGGGCAGCAACGGCAAGACCACGGTGACGCAAATGATCGCGAGCATTTTGCGCGCTTGGCACCCGGGGCCAGAACAGGCCTTGGCCACCCAGGGCAATTTCAACAACGACATTGGCCTGCCCCTGACCTTGCTGCGCCTGCGCCCCTCGCACCGCAGCGCTGTGGTCGAGATGGGCATGAACCACCCTGGCGAAATCGCTCAATTGGCCGCCATGGCACAGCCCACGGTAGCGCTGGTCAACAATGCTCAGCGCGAGCACCAAGAGTTCATGCACAGCGTGGCCGCGGTGGCCGAAGAAAACGGCGCAGTGCTGTCAGCCTTGAAGCCCGATGGTGTGGCGGTGTTCCCAGCCGACGACCCGCACACCCCGGTGTGGCGCCGCTTGGCCGGTGAGCGCCGCAGTTGGTGCTTTGGCTGGGATGCCAGCGCCGAGGTGTGGCCTCAGCACAGCCGCTGGCTGGTTGACCATTGGGAAATTCAGTTGCACACGCCACACGGCCTGCTGCGCACCGAGTTGCACATCGCTGGGCGGCACAACCT
>CAMDLJ010000031.1 GCA_945901665.1 Bordetella parapertussis
ACACAAAAATTCCACCACGGCCGTGTTTTGGTGATCGAGGACGAAGCCGATTTGCTCGAGGCTTTGGTCACTTACCTGAACATGGAAGGGTTTGCGGCCGATGGCGTCAGCAGCTTGGTGGCCGCTTCTCATTGGATGCGCACCCACGAATTTGAGGTGCTGATCTTGGACCTGGGCTTGCCTGACGGGGATGGCTTGAATTGGCTGAGCACCCATTCGCACACCCAAGGCAAAGGGGTGATCATCACCACCGCACGGGGCGAAGGGGCACAGCGCATCCAAGGCATCCAAGCGGGTGCCGATGTTTATTTGGTCAAACCCATCCAGCTCGAAGAGCTTGCTTCCTTGGTGCGCAATTTGATGCGGCGCTTGCGCTCTCACATCTTGCCCCAATGGACCTTGAAGCCTCAGAACTGGACCTTGATGTCGCCCTCGGGCATGGTGGTCAAACTCACGCACTCTGAAACCGTGTTGCTGCAACGGCTGAGCCGATCACCGGGTCAAGCCATTTCCCGGCAAGACTTGGTTTTGAGCTTGGGGCATGACCCGCAGTCGTATGACTACCGGCGAATGGAAATTCTGGTGCGGCGATTGCGCAACAAGACCAAAGAGGTGTTGGGCAGCGAATTGCCGGTCGAGACCGTGCACAAAGTCGGCTACGCATTCACCGCCTCGGTGGAAGTGGCCTGAGCACACCCCGGGCGAATCCGCATGGTCAAGGGCAGTGACCGTGCTACCCTTTTGCATGCCCCACACCCCCGCACCCGCCGAGTGGATTGACTCGCGCCACGCTGTCCACCGTTTGCTGTTGACCTTGATCATCACCACCTTGGGCTGCAGCCCCATGTATGTGGTCTCGGTGGTGTTGCCCGCGGTGCAAGCCGATTTTGGTGTGGGCCGTGCCGATGCCTCTTTGCCCTACACCGTGATGATGGTGTTTTTTGGTTTGGGTGGCATTGCGATGGGCCGCTTGGCCGATCGCATCGGGATTCAAAAGGTCTTGTGGCTGGGCTCAGTGGCCATTGTGCTGGGCTTTTTGGCGGCGGGCATGGCCCCCAATATTTGGCTGTTCATCGTGGCGCACGGCTTGTTGCTGGGTTTGCTGGGCAGCTCGACCACCTTTGCCCCCTTGCTGGCCGATACCTCGCTGTGGTGGGACAAACGCCGAGGGGTGGCGGTGGCTGTGTGCGCCAGCGGCAATTACCTGGCGGGCAGCATTTGGCCCACGCTGACGCAATGGGGTGTGGAGCAGTGGGGCTGGCGCACTGCCTACATTGTGTTGGGCTTGGTGTGCGGCCTGGGCATGGCCGCACTCGCCTTTGGCATGCGCCAACGCCCCCCCCTGCTCGGTCCAACGGTCGTGTCAGCCAGCGGTCAAGCCCTGACATCCGAGCGTCCGTTTGGGTTGAGCGTGGGCGCGGCCCAAGCCTGGCTGTGCGTGGCTGGCTTGTCGTGCTGCGTGGCCATGGCCATGCCCCAGGTGCACATCGTGGCCTATTGCGCCGATCTGGGTTTTGGGGCCGCACGCGGGGCAGAGATGCTCTCGCTCATGCTGGCTTGTGGGATTGCCAGCCGATTGGTCTCTGGGGTGATTTGCGACCGCATTGGCGGCATGCGAACCCTGATGCTGGGCTCGGCCTTGCAAGGCATTGCCTTGCTGATGTTCATTCCGTTTGACGGGCTGGTGTCGCTCTACGTCATTTCCGCGATGTTTGGTTTGTTCCAAGGTGGCATCGTGCCCTCATACGCCATCATCGTGCGCGAATACTTTCCCCCTGCAGAGGCCGGTCAACGGGTGGGCGCGGTGATCATGGCCACCATGCTGGGCATGGCGCTGGGCGGTTGGATGTCGGGCATGGTCTATGACCTGACCGGTTCCTACCGTGCCGCATTCATCAATGGCGCAGCCTGGAACCTGCTGAACGGGGCGATCGCCTGGGTGCTGTTCATGCGGGTGCGCGCCATCCAACGCAGCGTGCATACTTGAAGGTCTGATAACTTGCCACGCCTGAGTTGACGCCCCATGAATCCTGATCACCCCCCTTTTGAAGTTCTGCGGCTGGACCACGTGGTCTTGGCCGTGAGCGACTTGCAGCGCGCAGAAAACTTCTACACCCAACTGTTGGGTGTACAGGTGGAACGCCGTTTGGAAAAACCGGTGCTGGTGCAACTGCGGGTGGGTGAGAGCTTGCTCGACCTGGTGCCGGGCTCACCCCACCCGACCCAGCCCAATATGGCGCACTATTGCTTTCGCATCGACCCCTTTGACCCGGTTGCCATCACCGCCCACTTGAGCAGCATGGGCATAGACGTGGCCGCCAGTGGTGAGCGGTATGGGGCCGATGGGCACGGGCCGTCCATCTATTTGCGCGACCCCGATGGCAATGAGCTCGAGCTCAAAGGCCCACCGGTGCGGCGCTTGGACGGTACGCCCATCCCTTGAACGTGCCCCGTCCAGCTGACAGCTCTTATTTGGCCGACCGGACCACCACGGTCATGTCGCCAATGCCCGCAAATGATGTGGTGATAACGTCTCCCGGATGCACTTGGGCCACGCCCTCGGGTGTGCCGGTATATAGCAAATCGCCGGTTCTCAAGCTGTAGAACGAAGAGGCAAACTCAATCAAATGTGGGATGTCCAAAATCAGGTCGCGGGTGTTGGCCTTTTGGCGCAACTCGCCGTTGACATGCAAGCTGAAGTCCATTTTATCGGGGTGGGCAATCTCATCAGCAGTGACCAGCCAAGGGCCGAGCACGCTGTAGGAGTCGACGGATTTGCGCAAGCTGCGCTCTTCGGGGCCGCGCACCGTCATGTCCAGGCCGCTGGTGTAGGCCGCCACATGTCGCATGGCGTTGGCGCGGCTGATGTTGCGCCCACCTTGGCCAATGATGACCACCAACTCTGCTTCGTGGTCGTTGCGCCGCTCCAAATGTTCAATGGCCACGCCCGCGCTGGGCCCCACCAAAGAACTGGTGGCCTTGAGAAACAAACCAATCTTTTGGATCTCAATGACTTGGTTGTTGTGGTGGATCTCGACTTGTTCGCGTGCTTCGTCCAGATGCTTTTGGTAATTGACCGGGGCGGCCACGATCTTGCCGGGGTTGGCCACCGGCGCCAGCCAAGTGCGGCCGGCCAAGGGCAGGGCTTTGGCCGTGGGGGCCAGGCGACGGATTTCGACACACACCGCATCCAGGTGGGCGATCAAGGGGTCGTGCAACGGCAGGGGGTAGCCGACACGCGGCAAGACGTCCAGCGCAGCGGTCACATCTTTGACCTGATCGCCTTCGACCAAGCCCAAACGGTTGTCATCAAAACGTGCAATTTTCACAATAGGTTCCAGATGGGGTTAAAAAATCATCCCACAAAAAGGGGAACTCAGCCAATATCCATCGAAGAGCCTGATGGAAACTTGTGGCTGGCCATGCGGATGACGTAAACACTCAAGGCCAACAAAAACGTGGTGACGCCCATGATGGCAATTTCCCACATGGTGTCACCCGAATGGGTGACCAAATCGACGGTGTGGCGGGTCAAGGCGGTGATGGCGATATAGATCAAAAAACGGATTGGCATGTGGTTGGTTTTGAAATAAATGCCCACCATGGCACCGATTTCCAAAAAGATAAACAACAACAGCAAGTCCTGGATGGAAGCATGGCGTTTGGTCAAAACAATATCAAACAAGGTGAAGCCCGCCGCCCAAACAGTGGCGGCTCCAATGGCAAACAAGGTGATGCGGTGAAAAACGCCCACCAAGATGTCGCCGTACTGGTCCCATTTATGAAAATTCATCTGCTCTCCAACCCATTCTGTAGAGCGTGCATCATATATCGGTCGGGTGCTGGACGCGCCAGCGTCGCAACCACTCAAGCCCAGTGTGGGTGGCCCCAGGCTGCTCGCCACGCAACGGCCGGTATTCGCAACCCACCCAACCCTGCCAGCCACAGGCCTGGGAAACCTCGTCGATCACGTCCAGCAAATAGGTGTAGTTTTGCTCCCCGGCGTCGGGTTCTTGGCGCTGGGGCGCACCTGCAATTTGAAAATGCCCCACCCGCCCCGTGGGCAAATAGGCGCGCACTTTGGCGGCCACATCGCCTTCCACCACTTGGCAGTGGTAGAGGTCCATTTGCACCTTGAGGTTGGGTTCGCCCACCTCGGCCACGATGGCATGGGCATCGGCCTGGCGGTTCAAAAAATAATGAGCGATGTCACGGGTGTTGATGGGCTCAATCAGCACATCGCAGCCTTGTTGGGCGGCCAAACGCGCTGCCCAGCGCAGATTGGCTAAAAAAGTATCGCGCAAGGGCCCGCTTTCGCGCGCCAGTGGGCCATGGTTGTCACAAGCTTCTTCGGCGCGCGGTGGGCGACGGAACTCCGGGGGCACCAAGCCAGCCAGGATGTGGATGCGCGGACAGCGCAAGCGCTGGGCGTATTCCAAGGCCATCTCGATCCCGCGCTGAAACTCGGCTTCTTGCCCAGGCTGGCAAGCGCGGCCACGCTCACCCGCCTCCCAAGCGCGCGCCATGCCGACACGCTCCAAGCCACCTGCCGGCGTGTTGAACAACACTTGGGCCAGGCCATGGGCCTTCAATCGGGCATCAATCTCGCTGGCCTCCCATTCATAGGGCGACATGTACTCCACACCTTTGAAGCCATCGCGGGCAGCGGCTTCAAATCGCTCTAAAAAGGGCAACTCTGCGTACAAGAAAGAGAGATTGGCAGCGAATCGGAGCATGATTTATCGGTGGTGGCGGACCGGCCAACGGTTGTGCCGCCAGGGGCCGCCAACAGGTGTGGGTGACGCGTCAGGTGAGCACGCTGCGCAAAATTTCGCGCTTTTTATCGATGCCCATACCGGCATCAAAAAAGCTGGCGAACTGGCGTGCGGCGCGCAAAAACAAGCGCGTGGGCACGCCATTTTGGTAAGGCAACACAAACTGGGTGCGAAACTGCGGCAAGGGGCTGGCTTCGATCGCTTCGAACTTGACACTGGGCACTTTTTCGTTGGCTTGGACGACCAGCTTTTTCAACTCGTCCATGTTGCTCCACTCTTGGATGTCGGCGGTGGCAAAAAACATGATTTGCTGGGTGTCGCGCAAGATGCGGGTCCAAAACGGGTAGGCATAGCCACGGCTGGCATAGATGTCGTCGTTGGCTTCCAAACGGGCGTCTCCGCGCTGCTTGTTGTAAAAGCGCAAGATGTTGTCCGGCGTGATGTCCACCGGTTTCCAAGAGGTGATAACGATGTCTTCGGCCTGGGCCCGTGACTCTTCCACAATCTCCACAATTTGGGTCGACAAACGCGGCACTAGATCGCGGTGCACGCCCGACTCAGTGAGTATTTTGCGCAGCACCACCATGACCTCATCAAACACCCCACTGCCCACTTGGACGTCCAAGGGGGCTGATTGATAAGGCGATTCGCGGTAAATTCGATCGGGCTGGCGCATCATGAAGGCCATGTAATTGATTTGGTCTTTCACCAAAATATCCGGCGTGACATTGATGAAGTAGTGCCGAATATCGCGCTCCTCCACCACCGCCTCATGCCAAGCCGTGATGACCTTTTTCAGAAATGGCACTCCGCCATACTGGTTCAAAAGAGTCAACATACGCGTTTTCCGATCCCATTCAAAAAAATTCTCAAATCTCAGGCATTTTGCGCCCCTGATGGTATGGCTGTCATCTTACTGTCAAAAGCAAAAAGCCCATCTCTCAATGGGCTTGTGTTGACTTGGGCCAAACAAATGGGGGTCAAGACTTTTTGGCGGCAGCTGGGGCAGGGGGTGCGGGTGCAGCGGTCGCAGTCGCCGGATTGGGGTTGTATTCAAACTTACCGGGGTCGGCGCAAGCAGGCGTCGCCAAGGGCTTGCCCGCTTTGGCTTTGTTGGTGCGCTGCACATGGGCAGCCACTTTGTCTTGGGACTTGCACAACAAGAAGCCATCCACCTTGCCAGCATGGGCGGTCTTGGCCGCCGCTTCAGCGGCTTTGGCTTTGGCCTCATCGCTGGGGGCCGGCAACTTGGCCCAAGCCGAGGTGGTCAACACGCTGGCCAAAACCCAAAAATAAATTTTATTCATGCTGCTCTCCTGTTCAAACTTGCACCGGCCCGGTGGTGGGCGCTGGACTGCGATGGGCTGGGATCTTGCCCGCTTGGATATCGTCGTGCCAGAGTTGGTGATGCTCCTTGGCCCAGGTTTCGTCGACATACCCGGTGCGCATGGCTTGGTAAGCGCCTTCCATGCCCACGGTGCCCATGTAGATATGGCCCAAAAACATGGCCATCATCAATACCGCTGCGACCGCGTGCACCATGTGGGCAATTTGCATCTCCCCACGGGTATAGACGAAACTGGGCAAGAGCTTGTCCAGGAACAAACCCGAGACCATCACCACCACGCCCAAGACAAACACGCCGCCCCAGAACAACACCTTTTCACCGGCATTGAAGCGGTGCGAAGGGACTTCCTCACCACCAAACATCCCGCCGCCTTTGAGCAGCCAGGTCAAGTCGCCTTTGCTGGGCAGGTTGTCTTTCACAAAGGTACAAAACACCACCACCAGTGAGACCGCAAACAACGGCCCTGCAAAGTTGTGGGCGTTTTTCAGGGCATAGGTGAGCCAGCCAAACAAGCTGCTGCCAATGATGGGCAACAGCAAAAACTTACCAAAGGCCATGACCAAACCGGACACGGCCAAGACGCAAAAAGCAATGGCATTGGTCCAATGCGCGCTGCGCTCAAACGGGGTGAAACGCTCGATCTTGCGCCCCGTGGTCTGTCCGTGCAATGCCATGGTGCCGCGACGCCAGTAAAAGATGGCCAAAGCGCCCAGCACGATGACCAGCAATGAGCCGCCATAGGGGATGATCCAGTTGTTGCGCACCTGACGCCACGCCTCGCCCGCATTGGTCAAACTGGATCCTGGGTATTGAACAAAGGGCTGCACCAAATTGCCCGCTTCGGGGTCTTGGCGCACAGGCAGGCTGGTGAAGCCCGTGGTGCCCTGGCCGACTTGGCGCCACACCGGTGCATTGTTGCCGGGCTGCACTTGTTCGCGCTGGGCATTGCTTTGTTGCAGGTATTTGGGGTCGGCCGATGCGTCGGCTGCCACCGCATCGGTGGCAGGCTTGTCTTGTGCGAGCGCGCCGCTGCACAGCATGGGCAAGGCCCAAGCTAAAACCCAAATCATGGTGCGTGACATGGTGTTTGGCCTTTGTTCAGTTGGTTCTGGCGTAATCGTTTTGGCCCTCTTGGGCACGGGTGCGCAAAGCCTGCTCCCAACTGGTTTTGTCTCCGGCCTTCCAGCCGCCATTGACAAACGCGGCCGGCGCAGCGCCAGTGCCAGTGAATGGAGCAGCGTCTGACTTGGTGCCCATGGTCTGGGGGGTTTCCATGCAAGCGCTGAGACCCAAGATGGCCACGCAGGCCATGATCAACTGTGTTTTGTTCATGATTTGCCGCCTTGCTTGGCCGGTGCTTGAGCGGGTTTGCTGCTGCCATAAGCCGTGCCCCAACCCCACACCTCAGCGCCCTTGTCGCGCTTGAGCACGCGGTTGCGAAAGATGTCGGCCACCACGTCACCGTCGCCAGCCAGCAAGGCTTTGGTCGAGCACATTTCGGCACAAGCAGGCAGTTTGCCCTCGGCCAGGCGGTTGCGGCCATATTTTTCAAACTCGGCTTGGCTGCCATTGGCCTCAGGACCGCCGGCGCAGAAGGTGCATTTGTCCATCTTGCCGCGCACACCGAAGGTGCCTTGCGAGGGGAACTGCGGTGCACCGAAAGGGCAGGCATAAGAGCAATAACCGCAGCCAATGCACACGTCTTTGTCGTGCAAAACCACGCCCTCGTCGGTTTTGTAAAAACAGTTGACCGGGCACACCGCCATGCAAGGCGCGTCAGAGCAATGCATGCAAGCGACTGAAATAGATTTTTCACCCGGCACGCCATCGTTCAAGGTGACCACCCGGCGGCGGTTCACGCCCCAGGGAACTTCGTGCTCGTTTTTGCAAGCGGTAACGCAGCCATTGCATTCGATGCAACGCTCTGCATCACAGATGAACTTCATGCGGGCCATGGAAATCTCCTATTCAGGTGTGGGGTGAGGGTGGCTTGGCTGCTTGCTGTGCAACCGTCACGCCCGCTCAATATTGCAAACAGTGGTCTTGGACTCTTGCATCATGGTGACGCTGTCGTAGCCATAGGTGGTGGCGGTGTTGACCGCCTCACCGCGCACCACGGGTGCCGCACCGTTGGGGTAATGCGCCAACATGTCAGCGCCTTGCCAACGACCCGAGAAGTGGAACGGCAAAAACACGGTGTCTGCGCCCACCCGTTCGGTGACCATGGCCATGACCTTGATGCGCGCCCCGGTCGGGGTGCTGACCCAGACTTGCTCGCCGTTGCGCACGCCGCGATCGGCGGCCGCCTTGGGGTTGAGTTCGACAAACATGTCTTGCTGCAACTCGGCCAGCCATGGGTTGGAGCGGGTTTCTTCGCCGCCACCTTCGTACTCCACCAGTCGACCAGAGGTCATGATCAACGGGTATTTTTCATGCACCTTGTCGGCAATGTTTTTGTCTTGCACGGTTTTAAACAAGGTGGGCAAGCGCCAGAAGGCTTTTCTGTCGTCATGCGTCGGGTACTTGGCCATCAAATCGGGGCGGTTGCCGTACAAAGGCTCGCGGTGCTGGGGGATGGCATCGGGGAAGTTCCACACCACGGCCCGCGCTTTGGCATTGCCAAACGGGTGGCAGCCATGGTTTTGCATGAACACACGGATCATGCCGCCAGAGCTGTCGGTCTTCCAGTTTTTGCCTTCGGCGGCGGCTTTTTCGGCATCGTTGAGTTCGTCCCACCAACCGAGCTTTTTGAGCAGCACATGGTCCAACTCGGGGTAGCCAGTGGTGATGTCTGCGCCCAGCGAATGCGAGCCGTCTTCGGCCAACAAGCTCTTGCCTTCGCGCTCGACACCAAAGTTGGCGCGGAAGTTACCGCCGCCGTCCATGACGTGTTTGGAGGTGTCGTACAAATTGGGCGAACCCGGGTGCTTGAGCGCCGCGGTGCCCCAACACGGCCAAGGCAAGCCAAAGTAGTCGCCCGTGAAGTCGTAACCCGTGGCCGCGTCTTTGCCGCCTTTGGCCTTGAGGGTTTTGACATCGAACAAATGCATGTTGCGCATGTGCGCTTGAAGCCGCTCGGGGCTTTGACCGGTGTAGCCAATGGTCCACACGCACTTGTTGATTTCGCGCAAGATGTCATCGGGAATGGGTTCGTCCAGGCCTTTGACTTTTTGCATCTTGTAGTTTTTCACCAGCTCTTTGTCAAAGCCCAACTTTTGCGCCAGCTGATACATGATCATGTGGTCAGAGCGGCTCTCCCACAAAGGCTCAATGACCTTTTCACGCCACTGCAATGACCGGTTGGACGCCGTACAAGACCCACTGGTCTCAAACTGTGTCGCGGCAGGCAAAAGGTAGACCGCCCGATTGGGGTTTTTGTCTTCGGCTTTGCCCGGCATGGCGGCCATGGCCGCCGTGGCCGATGGGTAAGGATCGACCACCACCAACAAATCCAACTTGTCCATGGCGCGCTTCATCTCCAAGCCACGGGTTTGCGAGTTGGGCGCATGGCCCCAGAAGAACACACCGCGCAGATTGCTGTCTTGGTCGATGAATTCGTTTTTCTCCATCACGCCGTCAATCCAGCGCGAGACGGTGATGCCAGGCTTGCTCATCATGGCGGGTGCAGAAAAACGCCCCTTGATCCATTCAAAGTCCACGCCCCAGGTTTTGGCGAAATGCTTCCATGACCCCTCGACCAAGCCGTAATAGCCGGGCAATGAGTCGGGGTTGGGGCCCACATCGGTGGCACCTTGCACGTTGTCGTGGCCGCGAAAGATGTTGGTGCCGCCACCGGTCTTGCCCACATTGCCCAGGGCCAATTGCAAAATGCAAGAGGCGCGCACCATGGCGTTGCCGATGGTGTGTTGGGTTTGGCCCATGCACCAAACGATGGTGCCAGGGCGGTTTTCATGCAACCACGTGGCCACCTTGGTCATTTGTTCGGGCTTGACGCCGCAGGCCTCTTCGACCTTGTCCAGCGTCCATTTGGACATCACGTCTTCTTTGACCTTGTCCATGCCATAGACCCGGTCGTTGATGTATTTTTTATCTTCCCAACCGTTCTTGAAGATGATGTGCAGCAAACCAAACAAGAACGGGATGTCCGAGCCCGAACGGATGCGCACATACTCGTCGGCCTTGGCCGCGGTGCGGGTAAAGCGCGGGTCGACCACGATCATCTTGGTGCCGGTTTCTTTGGCGTGCAACATGTGCAACAAGCTGACGGGGTGGGCCTCGGCGGCATTGGAGCCGATGTACAAAGCGACCTTGCTGTTTTGCATGTCGTTGTACGAGTTGGTCATGGCCCCATAACCCCAGGTGTTGGCCACACCCGCCACCGTGGTGGAGTGGCAAATGCGCGCTTGGTGGTCGCAGTTGTTGCTGCCCCAAAAACTCACGAATTTGCGCAGCAAATAGGCTTGCTCGTTGTTGTGCTTGCTCGAACCCACCCAGTAAATGGAGTCCGGGCCACTGGCCTTGCGCAACTCCATCAATTTGGCCGATATCTCATTGAGCGCTTGGTCCCAGCTGATGCGCTGGTACTTGCCATCCACCAACTTCATGGGGTGGCGCAAACGGAACTCACCATGACCGTGTTCGCGCAATGCCGCGCCCTTGGCGCAATGCGCGCCCAAGTTGATGGGCGAGTCAAACACGGGTTCTTGGCGCACCCAGACACCGTTTTCAACCACCGCATCGACGGCACAACCCACCGAACAGTGGGTACACACCGTGCGCTTGACCTCGATCTTGCCGGACCCGTCGCCCTTGTTGGGGCCTGCAGCCTGGGACTTTTTCACCAAGGTCAGCTGGCTGGCCGCCAAGCCCACACCCACGCCCAAACCTGAGCGGCGCAAAAAAGCGCGGCGGTCCATGGTCGGGATGGCCTGGGCCAAACCACGTTGCAAACGGTGCACAAACGGTGAGCCTGCGCGAGAGGTGCTGTCGGATTTTTTGGTCAATAGCATGGTGTGATCCTTGATCAGACGCGGGTGGTTTGGTAATAGCGCTTGACGTGTTCACTCAAGCTGTAGCCGCCGCCTTTGGCCGGTGCTTGCGGCAAATTTTCTGTCTGGGGCACGGGTGTGGCATCCAGCGCTTTGACGCCCGCGACGGTAGCAACAGCCGCACTGGCCGCAGCCGCTCCCCAAAAAAACCCACGGCGGGAAGTAGATGGCTGGTCGTTGTTCATTCTGTTCTCCAAAAAGAATTGGGGCGCTTCACGCCTGTGGCATGGTGGGACAAGCCCGCTGGCCAGACTTTTGACATTTTCAGGCCTTTTGCAATCGCATTCATAAGGGGTTTGCCCAGGTACTCCCCGCTCTTAGTAAGTTTTCATTCAGGTCCCCACGCTCTTTAACACGCCAGCAGGTCAGCATGGGATCAATCGAGCATGTCAAACCCCTGGGTCTCGACCTCGACAAAAGCCCTCAGCAAACCTGCCAATGCCGCGTAAAAGTGCGCGCTGGGGTGAGCCTGCAAGGCATCGCACAAAAGATGCAACCAGGGTTGCAAGTGGCGCGCAAAGAATTCTCTTTGCCGGCTCAAGTTGGCCACTGCCACATCATCCCCGGCGATCAAAAAGCGCATAACCTCGCACAGATAAGACACATGGTCTTCGGTTTCGGGCAAGGTTTCATCGCGGCCCAAGCCCAAATCGGCCAAATCGGTGCGCAAAGCGGCCAGGGGCTTCTCGTTCAAAAAACCACTCAGGTGGTGCGAGGCAAACAAATACACCTCGGGCTGGCCCAGGCCACCAAAGAGGGCATCGTGTTCGGCAGCGATCTGGCTTGGGTTGGAGCTTCTGGCGACGCTCACCAACTGGCGCCATGGCTCTTCCAAAAAGCCCCCTGAAGCCGGGGCCTCGGTCACCGCCACGCGCAACTGGCCCAACAAGGCCTCATCGGGTGGGGCATAAAACAAAGCCGAGATCAGCCCATACAACTCTGCGCGGGCAGTTTCTTCATCCAAAGCCGAGGAAGTGGGGGGTGGGTTCAGGGGCAGATTCATGGGAATTTCTTGCGGCACTTCAAGGGTCACCCGGCCTAAACGATGCGTTGCTCATCACCGGCCGAGTAAATATCAATCACGCGGCAATCGCTGCACATCTTGAGCCGCTCAGCCGCTGCCCCCTGGAACATGGCGTGGCCACTGAGTTTGCCCAACATCGCTTCAATGGCTTTCAAGGTGCCAAAGGGCTTGCTGCAACGCACACAACTGTAAGGCTGACTTTGGTTGAGCACTTGCCGCTCTTGGCGCGCAGGCGTCAGCAGCAAACGCGGCACGGTTTGGATGGCGTTTTCCGGGCAGGTCGTGACGCACAAACCGCACTGCACGCAGTTTTTCTCAATGATGGCCAACTCCGGCTGCTCGGGATTGTCTTGCAGGGCGCTGGCCGGGCAAGCGCTGACGCAACTCAGGCACAAAGTACAAGCCTGGGTGTCCACTTGAACACCGCCCCAAAAAGCCCCTGCGGCGGGCAGCGCAATGGCCTCGGGCCTCGCATGCGCTGCGGGTGCATGGGTGATCCAATGGTCCAAGGCCAGCGCCAAAGTGCTGCGCTTGTCATTGGTCAGGGCAAATTTGGCCGGCGGGGCCACGCGCGCAGGCGCGGCAGGCAAGGCCTGGAGTTGGGCGTCCATGGCGACCACGCTGTCAACCTGTAACCAGGTGAGGTGTTGGCCCGGGTAACCCAAGCCATGCAACACAGATTGCACTTGGGCCATCTGCGCTTGCACCGCTTGTGCATATTGCGGCGCCTCTTCGTCAGTGGCCAACACCACCACTTGGGCGGCACCAAAAGCCAACATAGAAAACCAGACATCGGCACCGACACTGGCGGTGTGCCACACAGCGATGGGGATGACCCGGGCCGGCAAACCATGGGCACGCCGGAGTTGCGCCGCGCGGCCCAGCTCGTTGACCATGGCCTGACCTTTGCCTTGGCTGTGCAACAGCAATACCGCGTCTTTGCCCCCGGCCCGGGCAAAGGTGCTCAGCAGCGTCTTGGCCGTCACGCCCAAGGCGCTGGCTTGGGGGTAGGCATAGCTCAAAGCACCCGTGGGACACACCGTGGTGCAGGCACCGCAGCCCACACACAAATGGGGGTTGACCTTGATTTGTTGGCGCGCGGGTTCCGATGAAATGGCCTGGGCCGAACACACATCCACACAGGCGTTGCAACCAATTTGGGTGTTGCGGCTGTGCGCGCAAATCGAGGCCTTGTATTGGAAGAACTTGGGCTTTTCAAACTCGCCCACCATCTCACGCAAGCGCAACAAGGTGGCCATGTCGTCTTGCCGGAAATAGCCTTGGGGCAAGGCATGGCGGTCAAAGGCAGAGGTGCTGCGCAAATCCAAAACCAGATCGAACTCAGCGCTTTCGGTGCTGGGCTCGCGTTGAAAATCGATCGCACCGGCCACGCCACAGGCCTTGACGCAATCGCGGTGCGATTGACAGGCTGTCAAGTCAACTTGGTAGTCCAGGCCAATGGCTTGCTCTGGGCAAGCAGCGACACAGGCATTGCAGCGGGTGCACAAGTCCAAATCGATGGGGTTGCTGCGCCGCCATTGCAGGGTGAATGCGCCCAACCAGCCACTCAGACCCAGCCACTCACCCGCAATGACCGGGTAGCGCCGCTCTTGGGCTGGCATGCCGCTGGCCACCCCATCGGCCATCAAGGTGATGTCCAACCCGTCACCCAAAACATCGGCCAATGCTTGGGCGCGGCCCAACTCGGCCACGATGAGCAAACGGCCTGC
>CAMDLJ010000032.1 GCA_945901665.1 Bordetella parapertussis
AAGCCCATTTGCCAATGGCTGGACCAATGACCACCCCCAAAAAACCGACGGGCCGTGTTCCCCTAGAGGCCATCCGGTCCATGACCATCCCGCGCTTGCCCGCCCCCATCTTGGCGGCCTTTGCCCTGATCGACGACCTGACCTGCACCGTCTCTGACGCGATGGACAACTTGGGTTTGCGCGGCGCCATCGCTGCCTCTGCTTTGGCGCCCAACTTGCCCCATGCGCGCTTGGTGGGGCAAGCGGTGACGGTGCGCAACCTCGAGCAGCAAGAGGGCGACCACATGAGCGCCTTGTCCGGACGCGGGCGCATGGGCGAGCACGAGGGCTACAACCTGTCCGAACCCGGTGATGTGGTGGTGATCGAGGGCCTGACCGGCGTGTCCAACATGGGCGGGCAGTCGGCCACTTTGGCGCACCGCTCCGGTTGTGCGGGGGCCATCATCGAGGGCTCGTACAGAGACCCCAGCGCCTCGCGCAACCTGGGCTTTCCCATCTGGTCGCGCGGCATCACCCCGATCACGGGCAAATGGCGCTTGCAAACCATTGAAATCAATGGCGAGGTGCGCATCGCGGGGCAGCGGGTGCAAGCCGGCGACTTGGTGCTGGCCGACGAGGCTGGTGTGGTCTTTGTGCCCTTTGCCCGCGCCGCCGATGTGCTGGCCCAAGCGCAAAAAATTGACATGGGTGACAACCGGCAAAAGAAAGACATCGACGCCGGTGTCGACATGGCGACCCTGGCGGCCACCCAATACAAGTGATACTGGGGCCTGAAAACAAGCCACACCCCTGACGGGCGAAGTTCCGCACCGTTCTGGGGTCAGCATCACAAAGGGGACACACCATGCATCACTTCTTGCGCGCCTTGTTGAGCGCGGCCTGCCTTTTGGGCAGTGGGGCCCAGGCCCAAAGCGGCGACACCATTCGCATCATCGTGCCCTTCGCGGCGGGCGGACCAGCCGACCAAATTGCCCGCACCATTGCCCAACCCTTGGCCGCCCAGATGGGCAAAACCGTGGTCATTGACAACCGCGGTGGTGCCGGTGGGGTGATTGGCGTGGGGGCTGCCGTCAAGTCCCCGGCCGATGGCAATACCTTGTTGCTGACGACGTCAAGTTTGGTCATCACCGCTGGCATCACGCCCAATCTGCCCTACAACCCGCGCAAAGATGTGGAGCCGCTTTATTTGCTCGGCGAGGTGCAAACCATGCTGGTGGTGCGCCCTGGCCTGGGCGTGAACACTTTGAGCGAGTTGGTGGCCAAGGCCAAGGGGCCCAATAAACTCAACTATGGCTCCACCGGCGTGGGCGGGACCATGCACATCGGTGCCGAGTTGTTTGCCAAAGCGGCCAATGTGTCCATGGTGCACATCCCTTACCGGGGGGCGGCCCCAGCCCTGGTGGATTTGATGGGCGGCACGGTGGACCTGGTCAATGCCGATGTGCCGGTGCTGCGCCCCTACATCCGCGACGGCCGCATCAAAGGCGTGGTGGTGTTTGACACCAAACGCTCGCCGCAGTTACCCGACATCCCCACCGCTGCCGAAGCCGGCATGCCCGCCTTGCAAATGACCAACTGGTACGGTGTGTTGGTGCCCGCAGGCACACCGCCCGAGACCAAAAAGAGGTTAGAGGCCGCTTTGCACCACGTCGTGCACCAAGCCGATGTGGCGGCCAAGTTGTCCGAAGCGGGTTTCAGCAACCCCAAAGACAGCACCGGTTTTGGGGCCCGCTTGCAAGCCGACTTTGAGCGCTGGTTGCCTTGGCTCAAAGAGGCCCAAATCCGCACCGATTGATAGGTGCGCCGGCCATGATTTACGAGCACCGCACCTATACCGTGGCGCACGGCTTGATGGATGAATACCTGTTGCGCTATGAAACCCATGCCTTGCCCTTGCAGCAAAAACACCTGGGTCGATTGGTGGGGTTTTTTGTCACCGACATTGGCCCGCTCAACCAAGTGATCCACATCTGGGCCTATGACAGCTTGGCCCAGCGCGAGCAGTGCCGCGCAGCCATGGAGGCCGATCCAGCCTGGGAAGCCTTCAAACACATCAACCAAGGCAGCTTTGTCCAGCAAGACGTGAAGATGTTGCGGCCCACGCGGTTCAGCCCATTGCCCTGAGTCACTGTGTCGTGCAGTATTTTCCCGGCCACCAGTTCCATGCCGGTTTGTTGGCTTAGCCGCTGCTGCTTTGCGCCCAGACACCGGCACTCAAAAGCAGGCCGCCCAACAGGGTACAAAGTTATTGGGGGATGTTTTTCATGGTGTCCCCCTTGGGGTAGCAAGTCAACTTAAAAACTGTACAAACGCGCCGGGTTGTCCACCAAGATGCGCGCCCATTCGCTGGCGGTCGTCCATTCGCTCAGGCGTTGCAAGGCCCGTGCGTTGTTGATGGGGTGAAAGGGCTCGACCGCTTCGCGCTGTCGTGGCACCCCTGGCCACGCACCGGGGTGGGGCCAGTCGGTGCCCCACAGCATGCGGTCCACGTTGGTGGCGATCAAGGTTTGGGCAATGGCGCGGGCGTCTTCGCAGTCGCTCAGGTCTGAGATGCGGTGCGCTGCCGACAGCTTGACCCACGCCTGGCCAGACTTGACCAAAGACACCAAAGCCGCAAAACCGTCTTGGGCCACACCCTTGGCTGCTGTGGCACGGCCAAAGTGGTCGATCACCACCGGGGTGGGCAGGGCCATCAAGGTGTCGTGCAGCGAGGCAATCACGTCCAAGGTGGTGTAGGTCTGCACATGCCAACCCAAGGGGGCCACGCGCTCAGCGGCGGCTTGCATCAGTTGGCGCGCCACTTGCGGGTCGTGCAAGCCAGCCGACTCCAGGTTGACCCGCACACCGCGCACGCCGACGGCGTGCATGGCGTGAAGATCGCTGTCGCTGGTGAGTTCGTCAATCACCGCCACGCCACGCGCACCGTGTCCCAGCGCGTTCATGTGCTGCAAGGCGTCCACGGTGCAGCGGTTGTCGCTGCCTTGGGGCGAGGCCTGCACCACCACCACGCGCCCCACGCCCAAATGGTGGTGCAAGGCCATCAGGTCTTCGGTCGACGCTGCCCCGGGTGTGTAGGCCCGACCTGCCCAAAGGGGAAAGCGGTCAAAAGGGCCAAACACATGCACATGGCAGTCGCAGGCCAGTGGCGGCACGGGGTGCGCGGTGGGGTGGGCTTGAGCGGTATTCGCCATGTTGCGACTCAAGTATGGGCTTGGCCCAGGGCTTCGCGCACGCCACGCGTCCACTGGTTGGCGGCAGCGCTCAAAAAGCCGATGTCGGTTTGGGTGGTGACATACAAGCAACCTTTGTGGATGGCCTTGACCTGGCGCTGCACGTCGCGGTTGCCACCAATGCCGGCAAACTTGCCATGGGCTTTGGCTGCGGCAATGGCGCGCTCTTGGGCGGCGATGATTTCGGGGTCGTCAAACTGACCGGGTTTGCCCATGTTGACCAGCAAGTCGTTAGAGCCCACATGGATCACATCCACCCCGGGCACCGCAGCGATGGCTTCGACATTGCGCAGGCCTTCCACGGTTTCGATCATGCACACCACCAAGGCGGCGTCGTTCAAGGCCGGCACGCTTTGCGTGAGCGGCACAGTGGCATAGTCAAAGTGCGGGTAACCGCCGCACACCGAGCGCTTGCCAATCGGGGCAAACTTGGCCGCATTCACCGCACGTTGTGCTTCTTGGGCATTGTTCACGTCGGGAAACACAATGCCGGTCACACCGTTGTCCAAATAGACCGACACATTGGGGTCGTCCACGCTGCGCACCCGCACCTGGGCGGCAATGCCACAACCCAGCGCCACTTGGGCCATGTGGCCAATGGTCTCGAGGTTGAACAACGAATGCTGCACGTCGATGAACACAAAGTCGTGCCCCGTGGCTTTGGCAATGAGCACGATATCGCCTGAATGGCCCAAGCGCACCGTCATACCCAAAGCGGGCTGACCGGCACGCATGCGGTCCATGACAGGGTTGGGGATGGAAACGGTGTTGACCATGGGTGTTCTCCGGAAAAAACAGTGAGGGGCGGTTCAAACCACCCGGTGAAAGGGTTCGCCGCCGTTCATCACGTGCAGCAATTGCTCGGCCACGCGCAACGAGCTTTTGATTTGGGTTTCTTCGGTGCTGCCCGCGGCATGTGGGGTGGCAATGACATTGGGCAAGCTGAGCAATGGGTGACTTGCCAAAGGCGGCTCGACATCGCTCCACACATCCAACCCAGCGCCGAGCAAATGGCCCGTGCGCATGCAACTGTACAAAGCCTCTTCGTCGACGATGTCGCCGCGCGCCGCATTGACCAAGATGGCCCGCGGTTTGAGTTGGGCCAGCACGGCCGCATTGACCAAATGGTGGGTTTGGGGTGTGTAGGGCACATGGATGCTCAGCACATCCACCCGCGGCCACAGATCGGCCAGGTCATGCACGCGCTCGTGGGCGATGTCGCCCCAATGGTTCGCACTGACATGGGGGTCATAAGCAAGGATCTGTGCGTTGAACGCTTGGCGGTATTTTTTAGCCACCTCGGTGCCGGTGTTGCCCATGCCAATGATGCCAATGGTTTTGCCCCACATCTCCAGGCTCATGAAGTCGTTGCGGTTGAAGGTTTGGCCCGAACGAATCATGCGGTCAAACTCGGTGATGCGCCGACTCAATGAAAGCGCCAGCCCCAGTGCCATGTCGGCCACGGCCTCGCGGTTGATGCCTGGCGTGTTGCAGACCGTGATGCCACAGGCCTTGGCCGCTGCCAAGTCCATGTTGTTCACGCCTACCCCTTGCTTGGAGACCACCTTCAAGACCTTGGCGCGGCGAAAATCCTCGCCGCTGATCTTGCCAGTGCGCACCATCACCCCTTGGGCGTGTTGGTGCCAGTCTTGGATGCGCGGGTCGTCCCAACACACCACGTCGGCGCGTTGCTTGATCCACTCGACCCCGGCGGGGTGAAACTGGTCCAGGATATAAATTTTGTGCATGTTGAATTTTCTCAATGCGGCAATCAAGGGCGCTGTCGTGTTTGTGGCAGACTGGCGTGGCGATTTAGAAAATGAAATAGATCCATCACCATGAACCTGCACACCGATTTTGAATGCATCCGCGATCAGGTCAGCCCTGAGGAATGGCAGGCCCGGGTGGAGCTGGCTGCATGTTACCGGCTGGTGGACCGCTACGACATGGCCGACCTGATTTACAACCACATCACTTTGCGCATACCCGGGACCGACCATTTGCTGATCAATTTGTATGGTTTGCTCTACAAAGAAATCACCGCCTCGAGCCTGGCCAAAATCGACGAAGACGGGAATATTTTGTCCAAGCCCGACTGCGACTATGGCATCAACCGGTCGGGTTATGTGATCCATGGCGCCATCCACCAAGCGCGGGCCGATGTGAGCTGCATCATCCACACCCACACGCGGGCGGGCATGGCGGTGTCGTCCATGCAATGCGGCTTGCTGCCCATGACACAAACCAGCATGCGCTTTGTGGGCCACCTGGGCTACCACGACTATGAGGGGCCTGCGGTCGATCTGGCCGAGCGCGAGCGCTTGGTGCACGACCTGGGGCCACACAACGCCATGGTGCTGCGCAACCACGGCTTGCTCACCTGCGGGCCCAGTGTGGGCGAGGCGTTCAACTTGCTTTACAACTTGGAGTTGGCCTGCCGCGCCCAAGTGGATGCGATGGCCGCACAAACCGCATTGAATTTGCCGGTACGAGCGGTGTTGGACAACACCGCGCATTTGTACCAACCCGGTGCGCGCCGTCCCTATGGTGTGTTGGAGTGGCCGGCCATGCTGCGTTTGCTCAAGGCCGAGTCGGCCATGGGTGGCTTTGCACCCTACGACAGCTGAGCCGCTTGACCCCGCCGTCTCAACGGGGCGCTGCCATCAAGGCATCGTCAAAGATGGCCACCGCTCGGGTCCAGCCGGCCGAGGCGCCGCGAATTTTGTGCGGAAAACAGCTGATGTAAAAACCCGCTGGTGGCAAGACCTCGAGGTTGTGCAGCTTTTCAATGTGGCAGTAGCCAATGTCGCGTCCGGCCTTGTGGCCTTCCCAAATCAGGCTGGCGTCTTGGCTTTCGGCGTATTTTTTGGCGGTGTGCACAAACGGCGCGTCCCAGCTCCAGGCATCGGTGCCGGTCAGGCGCACACCGCGCTCAAGCAAGTACATGGTGGCCTCGTAACCCATGCCGCATCCGCTGGACACATAGTCGTTGTTGCCATAGCGCTTGCCGGCGCTGGTGTTGATGATGACGATCTCCAGCGGTGAGAGCTCATGGCCAATGCGCGCCAACTCGGCTTGCACGTCTTCGGCAGTGACCACATAGCCGTCGGCAAAGTGGCGAAAGTCCAGCTTCACCCCGGGCTGAAAGCACCATTCCAGCGGTACATCGTCGATGGTGGTGGCCGCGCGTTTATCGCCCAGCGCCTTGTCCATGGTGGAGTGAAAGTGGTAGGGCGCATCCAAATGCGTGCCGTTGTGGGTGGTGAGTTGGATCATCTCGATCGCCCAACCCTCGCCATCGGGGAGGTCCTTTTTTTCCAAGCCCGGAAAGAAGGGCTTGATTTGTTCGTAGGTGTGCTCGTGGTTGAGGTATTTGATCTGTGGGGCGTAGCCCGGTGGATCACTCAACACATCGTTTTCAAGGTAAATAGAGAGGTCAACAAATTGGCGTGCCATGGTGTGTGTGGAGTGGTTGAGTGAGAAAAATCAATCGGCGTAAATGCCCGCTTTTTGGATGACTGGGGTCCACTTTTTGATCTCGGCTTCCAAATGGGTTTGCAAGCCGCGCGGAGTCAGCTTGTCGGCGGCAGGCACGTCCGAGCTCAAATCTGCCAGGCGTTGGCGCACTTGGGTATCTTGCAAAGCAAAGCGCAAGGCGGTGTTGATTTTCTCCACAACGGGTGCGGGCGTTCCCTTGGCCACATACATGCCGTGCCAGACCTTCACTTCAAAGCCTTTGAGACCTTGCTCGTCCAAGGTGGGCAACTGTCCAATGCTGGACAAGCGGGTGAGGGTGGTCACGCCATAGGCTTTGACGCGGTTTTCTTTGATGATAGGCACGGTTTGGGTGGTTTGGTCGCACAGCAAATCGACTTGGCCGCCGAGCAAATCGTTCATCGCCGGCCCCGTGCCTTTGTAGGGCACGGTGGTCAGCTCCACGCCCACTTGGCTCATGAACATCAGACCGCACAGGTGCGAGACCGCGCCCAAGCCGGCATTGGCCAGTGACACCTTGTCTTTGTTGGCGCGGATGTAGGTGAGCAATTCTTGGAAGTTGTTGGCCGGGAAATCTTTGCGGCCCAGCAAGGTCATGGGCACATCGACCACTTGGCCAATGTAGTCAAAGTCTTTGAGGGGGTCAAAGCCCAAGCGCTTGTACAAAGCCGGTGCAGTGGCCATGCCGGTGTGGTGGATCAGCACTGTGTAGCCGTTGGGGGCTGAGCGCGCCACCCGTTGTGAGGCCAGGGTGCCACCCGCGCCCACCGTGTTTTCCACCACCACGGTTTGGCCCAGGGATTTGCTCATGGGAATGGCCAGCATGCGCGCCACCACATCGGTGGGGCCGCCCGCAGCAAAGGGCACCACCAAGCTGATGGTGCGGTCGGGGTAGTTGGCTTGGGCCCAGGCCTGGCCGCACAGGCTCAAGGCGGCCAAAATCAAAGGCTGGGTCAGGCGGGTGAGGTACTTCATGGGCAGGTCTCGGTCGGTTGAGGGGTAAATGGGGCCAGTTCGGATGGTGCAGGCCATGCTAGCCACGAGCCCGGGCAGCGTCAACCGCATTCACCCGGGGTGGGCGCTGCCGCACGGGGCAAAATT
The DNA here is from genome assembly GCA_945901665.1 of Bordetella parapertussis. Next base: position 7,827 of record CAMDLJ010000032.1, read on the forward strand.
GCCCCCACTTCCAAACCTGCCGGAGCTTTGCCCATGATCGACCATTTGGACCACTTGGTGTTGACCACCCACCACGAGGCCGCCTGTGTGGACTTTTACACCCGAGTACTGGGCATGCGCTTGGAGTCTTTTATCGGCGGCACCCCGCCGGTCGAGCGCAAGGCATTCAAGTTTGGCCAACAAAAAATCAATTTGCATGTGCAAGGGCGTGAGTTTGAGCCCAAAGCCCATTTGCCCGTGCCCGGTGCGCTCGATTTGTGCTTCATCGCCGATCGCCCCCTGTCAGAGGTGATGGCCCATTTGCAGACCCAAAACTGGCCCATTGTGGAGGGTCCGGTGATGCGCACCGGCGCCACCCGCGCCATCCGTTCGGTGTATGTGCGCGACCCCGACTTGAACCTGATCGAGATCTCCGAATGGGCTTGACTTTGTCGCTTGGGTGACCTTTGCCGGCTTGCCTGGACTTGGGGTTTGGGTTTATCCCAATGAGCAAAGCCGTCAAAGTGGTCAACATGGTGTCGGCAATAAAGGAGACAACATGCCCAATTACAAACTCAATGTCGACGGGGTTGTTCGCGCCGTTGACGCCGAAAAAGACGAACCCTTGTTATACGCGCTGACCGATGCGCTCAAGCTCAAAGGCCCCAAGTATGGTTGTGGTGTGGCCCAGTGCGGCACCTGCACGGTGCTGGTCAATGGCCAACCGATGCGCTCGTGTGTGCTGCCTGCTTCCTCAATGGTTAACAAGTCCATCCGGACCATGGACGGTCTGGAAAAAAACGGCCAATTGCACCCGGTGCAAGCTGCGTTTGTGGAAGAGCAAGCCGCCCAATGCGGTTACTGCGCCAACGGTTGGGTGATGCACGCCGTGGCCATTTTGGAGAAGAACCCCAAAGCCACCGATGCCCAAATTCAACAAGGTTTGGCCAATGTGCAATGCCGCTGCGGCACCCAAATCGCCATTCTTCGGGCGGTGAAAAAAGCCCGTGACAACATGGCCACGGCCAAAGCTTAAAGGGGACGACATGGACACATTGAATCTCAATCGCCGCGACTTTTTGCAATCCCAGGCCGCCTTGGTGGTCGGGGCCTCTGGCGCTGTCATGGTGGGCGACGCTGCCGCCCAAGCCGCCGCACCCGCTTTGGTGGGACCGCCACCCACAGCACTCGACACCTGGATCCGCATTGCCGCCGATGGCAGCGTGGTGGCCAACTTTGGCAAGATGGACTGTGGCCAAGGCATTGACCTGGCGGTGGCCCAAATCGTGGCCGACGAGTTGGACGTGGCACTGGACAAAGTCCACGTCACCATGGGCGACACCCGTTTGTCACCCAACCAAGGCGGTGGCAGTGGCAGCACCGGTTTGCGCTTGGGCGCAGTGCCTTTGCGCAATGCCGCAGCCGAGGCACGCCGCGTGTTGGTCGACGCTGCTGCCATGAAACTGGGGGTGGATGCCAGCGGTTTGTCGGTGGACAATGGCCGGGTGTTTGCCTTGGCCGACCCTGCCAAATCGGTCACTTATGCCGACCTGATCGGTGGCAAAGACTTTTCTACCCCGATGGAGTGGAACAAACAAATTGGCAACGCACTGAATGTCAATGGCAAGGCCAAGCCCAAAGACCCCTCGCTGTACAAAATCGTGGGCAAGGGCTTCAAGCGCAAAGACATTGCCCTGAAAGTCAGCGGCAAGGAGCACTACACCGCCCACATCCGGCCCGACAACTTGCTGCACGCCCGTGCGGTGCGCCCACCCGTGGCCGGCGCCCAACCCCTGAGCGTGGATGACGCATCGATCGCTCACATCAAAGGCGCGAAGTCGTTTCTCAAAGGCGGTTTTGTGGCTGTGGTGGCCGACACAGAATGGAACGCGGTGCGCGCTTCGCGCAGCTTGAAGGTCAAGTGGTCGGACGTGCCTGGCCCCTTCACCGGCGGCGAAGAAAATGTATACGAATACATCCGCAAAGCCACACCCACGGCATCCAATGCCATTCCGATGTTTGGCGGTAAAAAAGCCTGGGACGAAAAACCCACCCTGGCGGCTTTGGCCAGCGCGTCCAAGGTGCTTGAGGCCGATTACGAGTGCGCTTTTCAATCGCATGCCCGCATTGGGCCCTCATGTGGCGTGGTGGATGTGCGCGGCGACAAGGTCGAAATTTGGGCCGACACCCAAAAGCCCCACTTCTTGCGCATGGGCATCGCCAAGTTTCTGGGCCTGCCGCCAGAAAACGTGCAGGTCAAGTGGATGCACGGTGCGGGCTCTTATGGCCGCAGCGATGGCGATGAAGCCCCCTACGAAGCCGCCTTGTTGTCCCAAGCCTTTGGCCGCCCCGTGCGCATGCAATGGTCGCGCGAAGAAGGCACGGCCTGGGACCCCAAAGCCCCAGCGGCCATCATCACCATGAAGGCGGGTTTGGACGCCAGCAACCAAGTCAACGCTTGGTTGTTCAAGGCCAAAGGCTTCAATGGTTGGGATGTGCGCTTCACCGGCGAGAGCCCCGAGCACGTGTTGGTGGGCATGTTGACGGGCCATAAAAAGTGGAATGCCTACAACTTCAACGTGCCCGAAGAGGGCTACAAGTTCAACAACCATGTGCATTGGTGGGAGACTGTGCCACCTTACTTGCAAGAGGCCTCGCCCATGCGCACGGCGCACTTGCGCGCGCCGCAAGAGATGCAAACCCGGTTTGGGCAAGAGAGCTTTATTGATGAGGTGGCCCATGCCGCTGGCATGCATCCGGTGGACTTTCGCTTAAAGCACCTGCAAGACCCGCGCGAGATCGAGGTGGTCAAGGTGGCGGCCGAGCGCATGGGCTGGCCCAACCGCAAAAAGGGCACGACCAAGGGAGATGTGTCCACAGGCTGGGGCTTGGCCTTGCATACAGGCTACGGCTCTTATGCGGCGGTGGCCTGCGAGGTCGAGGTGAACAAAAAAACCGGTCGCATTTGGGTCAAAAAAGTCAGCATCGGCCACGACTGCGGGATGATGGTCAATCCCATTGGAGTGCGTGCGGCGCTGGAAGGCCAAATCATGCAAGGCATCAGCCGCACTTTGCACGAGGAAGTGCACTTTGACGAGAAACGCGTCAAGAGCGTGGACTGGACCACTTACCGCATTGCCAACCTCAATGACGTGCCCGGCGAAGTCGACTTGGTGCTGATCAACCGGCCCGACAAACCGATTGGCGGCGCTGGTGAGCCCGCCATTGTGTGCTTCCCCGCCGCCATTGCCAACGCGGTGTTTGACGCTACAGGGGTGCGCATTCGCCGCTACCCCTTGGTGGCCGAGCGGGTGAAAAAAGCACTGGCTTGAATGTGATTTGAAGGGGGCTGCGGTTACCAAACCGTCGCCCATTGTCCCCAGTCAAAAAGCCCCGTTGCTCGCGCAGCGGGGCTTTTTTCAGCCTGTCTGCCAACCGGGGGCAGTGCTTGGCTGGCCAGCCTGGGTAGAAGCGTGCCGGTTTCAGGCTTTTTTCAGCCGCTCGTTTTGCGGGAACATGAACTTGCGCGCCTCGTCATCGAGTTCGGTTTTGAAGGCGTGACGGGCCTTGATGTTCTCGGCCCGGGCAGCGGCCGGGCGCAGGTTGATGGCATCGATCAAGCGCTTGGTATGCGGGTACCGTACCCAGGTCTCGTCTTTCATCCCGGTGACGATGGGCAGCAAGCGCGCCCAGCCCCAAAATGCCATGTCCACGATGGAGTAGTTCTCGCCCAGCATATAGGTGTGATTGGACAGTCGGTCTTCAATGATTTGCCAGTGCCTGTGGGCCTCAAAGTCGTAGCGATTGAGTGCGTACTCTTTGGGTTCGGGGGCCATGTTGCGGAAATGAACCGCCTGGCCAGAATACGGACCAATGCCAGAAGCGATGAACATCAGCCACGACAGCATGCTGCCGCGTTGCGCCGCATCTGCAATGGGCGGCGTGAATTGCTGGGTTTTGTCGGCCAAATACAGCAAGATGGCGTTGCTGTCGAACACCACCGTCTCCCCATCGACCAGTGCTGGGACTTTGCCGTTGGGGTTGATGCGCAGGAAGGCAGGTGCAAACTGCTCGCCCTTGCGCGTGTCCACGGGATGGGCCTCAAAAGGCAGGCCCAACTCTTCCAACAGCAGGGCAATTTTCATCGGGTTGGGGGCGGCGTTGTAATAAAAGTGAAGCATGGTTTCACGGTCTCCGGTGGGAAAGGTTGGTGGGCGCTGTGCCCGGGTCATGAAAAACCGCAGCCAGATGCCGCGCTGCGCGAATGATAACCAGGGTCTTCAGCGCACGGCCAGCACAGCCTGGGTTTGGGCGTTGGTGAGTTGGCGCAACTGATTTGGGTTGACGCCAGCCAGTAGCACTTTGCTCAGCCCTTGGATTTGTTCAGCGCGCAACAGTGGCAGCAAAGTGCCCAGGTCCACCGAACGGATGGCGCCAATTTGGGCGGGTGTGAGGGCCTGCAACTGGGCATTGCTCAGGCTCCAAATTTGTGCCGTGCCGAGCGCGGCAACTTGCGGGGGCAACAAAACGCTGATTTGTTCAGGTTGCAAAGCGGTGATTTGGGTGGGGTTGAAGGCCGCGACCAAGCCTGGGCTCAAGGCCTGGAGTTGTGCCGTGTTCAGCACCCCCATGTTGTCAGCCCGCAGCGCGTTCCACTGGGCCGGTGACAAAGCCTGCAATTGCGCCGGGTTCAGCGCCACCACTTGTGTGGGTGTCAGCACCTGCAATTGAAGGGGTGAAAGGGATTGAATTTGTGTGGGTGTCAACGCATTGAGTTGCAGCGATTGCAGGGCCAAAATCTGCGCCGGTTGTAAGGCTTGCAATTGAACCGGGGCCAAGGCGCGCATTTGCAGCGGCGTCAACAGATTGACCTGGGCTGGGCTGAAGGACGCCAGCTGCACTGGGGTCAGGGCACTCAATTGCACCGGGGTGAACTGGGCCATGGCCTGGGGGTTGATCACACTGAACTGGGCGGGTGTCAGCCACTGCATCAGTGCAGGTGTGAGCGCCGCCATTTGCGCCGGTGTGAGGGCACCGAATTGAACCAAATTCAGGGCTTGGATTTGTGCTGGCCGCAGTTGAGCCAGCCATGATGCAGGCAGCCCTGCCAGTTGCAGCGTGGTCAAAGCGCCCAGTTGCTCGGTGCTCACAGAGCTCCATTGCTGCGCTGTCATGTTGGCCAATGCGTTGGGTGAGAGGGCTTGCCATTGAACGGGCGTGAAGGACGCCAAAGTTGTGACCGACATGGCCTGCACTTGCTGGGGGCTGAGCGCGGCCACTTGACCCAAACTCAAACCGCGCAGGACGGCAGCCGACAGGCTGTTGATTTGCGCGGGATTCAAGGCTGCGAGTTGAGTGGGTGACATGGCTTGCCATTGGGCCAAGCTCAGGGCCTGGAGTTGGCGCGATTGCAGGGCAGCGACTTGAGCAGGCGTGAGCAAAACCAGCGATGCGACGCCCAAACCTTGCACTTGGGGGACATTCAGCGAGGCGATTTGCTCTGGGCTCATGGTCAACACAGGCCAGGTCCCGTTGGCCGCTTGCACCACCTGTAACTGGGCCAGGCTCATGCCGTTCAATTGTGCGGGTGACAAGGCCAATAAAACGCGTGGACCCAGGTTTGCCAATTGCGCCGCACTGAGTGACGCCAACTGATTGTTTTGCAAGGCTTGCAATTGCACCGGGCTGAAGCTTTGCCATTGCACAGTGGTGAGGCTGGCAATCAGGGACGGGCTCAAGGCGGCCAGTTGCGGTCCGCTGAGCAATGTCAAAGCACTTGGGTGGAGCCATTGGAGTTGGCTTGGGGTCAAGGCATTCAGTTGTACCAAGCTGAAAGCTGCGATTTGGTTGGGCGTCAAAGCGGTCCATTGCATTGGCGTGAGCGTGGCCAGTTGGCGCACTTCCAATTGCAAAAGTGTGGCGCTATCCAAGGCCTGAATTTGGTGCGGCAAGAGATGCTTGAGCACGATATTGAGTTGGTTAACGCCTATTCGGGCCAGACTTTGTGGGGCCAGC